>NZ_JAUMTY010000025.1:0-6683 GCF_030530965.1 Corynebacterium sp.
GGCGTCGTCCTCCCGTGCCAAGCTGACTGGTTTTCTGGCATGATGTGAGCCATGCCTAATAGCCCTGGTAAGCCAATGATTGAAGCGCATGACCTGACCCAAACTTTTCGTGGCCGCGGTCGTGATAAAAAACCAGTAAAAGCCGTCGACGGTGTGAGTCTGCACGTCGATCCAGGCGAAATTATTGGCTTCTTGGGCCCTAATGGTGCTGGTAAGACGACAACACTTCGCATGCTCACGACATTGTTGAAGCCGACGAGTGGTTCTGCCCGTGTTGCAGGCTTCGACGTGGCTACCCAGCCCGTGGAGGTCCGTCGACAGATCGGATATGTCAGCCAGGTGGGCTCGGCCGGTTCCAATGCGCACGCCGGTGAGGAACTGATGGATCACGGCATGCTGTATGGCTTGCGTAAAAAAGATGCTCAGCGTCGCGCACATGAGTTATTTGAACAGTTTAGTTTAGATGGTTTGTGGGACAGAGAGCCCAAGAATATGTCGGGCGGTCAGCGCCGGCGTCTTGATATCGCGATGGGCCTGATCCATAGCCCCGGCCTCGTTTTCCTTGATGAGCCGACGACCGGTCTCGATCCACAGGCGCGAAGCAACCTTTGGGACCACATTCGTAGCCTCCGTGAAGACCAAGGCACAACGATTTTCTTAACAACTCATTATTTGGATGAGGCCGATGCATTAGCAGATCGGATCATTATTATCGATCACGGACGAATTATTGCGTCAGATACGGCAGAGAATTTAAAGAGCTCGGTGTCTGGGGATCATGTTTCTCTCCGCCTTAACGACGCCACACGCCAGGCCGAGGCCGCGGAAATTATAACCCGCGTGATGTCAGCAGCAGATGCGTCGACAACCTCTGATCTGAAAGTCAGTGGCGACCTGATAGAAGCAGACGTCTATAACTCCGGCCATCTGTTACCGGACCTGATCAGGTCATTAGACGAGAAGTCGATCGGTATCGCGGATCTTAATGTCCGGCGCCCCACGCTGGATGACGTCTTCTTGTCACTGACCGGTCGCTCGCTGCGAGATTAATTCTCCACAATCTTTCGAGGATATTTCATGGGTATATCTAATTTCTTCCGTGAGAGTTTCATTATCTGCCGCAGACAATTGCGCATGAATTTACGTAACCCCGCCTGGATCATCATCGGCTTATTGCAGCCAGTGATGTATTTGGTGTTGTTTGGCCCCCTACTTAAGCCCTTGACAGCACAATTTGGCGCGACGAACGCCTACACGTTCTTTGTCCCCGGTTTGTTGGTCCAGTTGACCGTTTTCGGAGCGATGTTCGTCGGCTTCGGCGTTATTGCCGAGTGGCGTGACGGAGTGATTGAAGCTGAACGCGTTACCCCAGCTAGTAGGACTGCGCTGTTATGTGGACGCCTCATGCGCGATGTGACGCAACTGGGTGTCCAATCCACCATCCTCATCGCGTTGGGCTATGCGATGGGGATGAAAGCGCCTATTGCGGGTGTGATCCTAGGCGTGATCATCACCCTGTTTGCCGGCGCGGCTTCGGCGGCTGCGTCGAATGCACTGGCTTTGACCAGTAAAGACGAAGATGTCATGGGTCCCCTAACCAATATGCTTATCATGCCTATTTTGTTGTTATCCGGAATCATTTTGCCGATGTCTTTGGCTCCCGCGTGGCTCGAACGGCTATCAGACTTCATGCCCACTCGGTATATCGTCGACGCTGTTCGCGCAATCTTTGCGGATAACCCTGATGCTGCCACAGTGACCTGGGGGATTCTGTGGTCGCTCGTCATTTTCTTTGCCGGTATCTGGTGGGGGACTCGTACATTCCGTAAGGAAAATTCATAGCAATAGGCCGGATTGCACCAGAGATCGTGAATGAAACGCATGAATAATCGTTAGAGAAAAAATGATGTCACCCATAGGCATGTAAACGTCTACGGTTGGGGGCATGGCTTTTATTGACGACGATACGTTTACGAAGAACACACATGGCCGGGCTGCCGAATGGGAAGCAGCCGGCTTGAATTGGTTGCGCGAGGCTGAATCGTCGGGCGGGGCACGCGTCGTTAAGGTTTTCGGTCAGGACGATTCCGTTCCTGGTGGCGGGCTTGTCCTGGAGCGTTTGGATAATGGCCGCGCTTCAACCCGTTTTGCCCGCGAGTTCGGTGCTGCGCTGTCACACACCCACGAAGCGGGAGCTGCAGCGTTCGGCGCTGGCCCGGACGGCTGGGAGGGCGATGGTCTTCACGGCCCGAATGATGAGTTAATGCCGCTGAGCTTGAAGCATTACGACCACTGGGGCGAAATGTATGCGGAGGCTCGCATCATGCCGACGCTGGAGCGCATCAATAGTTCGCAGCGCGGAGCGTCCTTGGGGGAACAGGGCAACAAGGCTGTTGAGGCCGTGTGTGAGCGTCTTCGCAATGGTGATTTCGACGATATCGACAGTCCAGCTCGGATTCATGGAGACCTATGGGCGGGCAACGTGATGTGGACCTCGTCCGGGGCGGTGCTGATTGACCCCAGTGCCCACGGCGGACACCCACTGACCGACCTCGCCGCACTCGCTCTTTTCGGAGCTCCCAAGCTCGACGCTATTTATGAAGGCTATGAAAGTGAGGGCTTTCTCAATAAAGGATGGCGGAAACTTATTCCGTTGCATCAGCTAAGCATGTTGCTTAGCCACGTGTACCTCTTCGGAAGCAGCTACGTCCCGTCGACGGTTCAAGCAGCCAGCCAGTACGTCTAGCTCAGTACGGATAGTTCGGGGCTCATAGTCCAATACGTCTAGTCCGCTGCGCATAGCCGAGTATGCCTAGTGATGCGCGGCGGAGTTTTTGATCCGTCGTAAAGTGCGGATGAGCTGAGGCACAAATGCAGTGACAATCAGCATGACGATCATCCTGGTCACTTGCATGACGGTAACAATTGGTCCCGCTCCGCGGTCGTGGGCGATAGCTAGGACGATATAAAGGCCGCCAGGTGTCGTCGCTAAGTATGTTTCAGTGAGCGTTCCAAGCCCTAAGGCTGTGAGTATTCCGGCCATAACGCCACATCCGCCCATCAAAACAATGATGCACAGGAATGCGAGCGGAAGACGTTTAGCGTTAGTTACCAGTGATTGACGGTCGAACGCGCCGCCGGCCTGCCAACCGATCAAAACAAATGCGGCCGCTTCCAAAACGCCAGGTATCGCAATGAGATGTGGTTGCCATTCACCTATCGCAATGGCGATGGCCAAGGGGGCAAGCAGGCGGGGTGCGGGCAATGGCGTGAAACTGGCAAGCCACCCAGGAATGGTGATCACAGCCAACACGACTAGCCAGTTCATTACCGAGTGAGAGGAAAGGTTCACGAGGGGCTCTGAACCAACATCAACATTTCCGCCAACCAGTAATGGAATTAAAAATGGCAGTGAGAAGGAAACGATAAAAACGCGGAGATACTGAGCAACCGTGACGTATCGGAAATCTGCCCCCAATTCTTCGGAAAGAACAGACATTGCCGACGCCCCACCAGCGAGCGTCGACATGACTGCTGTGGGTGAATCAATGGTTGAAAAACGTGTAATCACCCAGGCGCAGGCAGCGCAGAGAACCAAAGTGATTCCAATAGCAATAAGTGAAGGAAGCGCATAGGAGGCCAAACGGTCAGGGGAAGAATTAACCAAAGGCCCTGCCGCCAAGAGCGAAATAACACCTTGCGAGGGGCCGATTGTGGAGCGCGGCGGCCGGATCCGCGTGCTGGCGATAATGGCTCCGCACAGCCCACCCACCATCGAGCCCAACATAAGAGGGGAGGGAAGCTGCGCTACCCGGCAGAGCCCTACGGCAACTAGCGTCGCAATGATCGCGATGGTCCACCCGACTAGTGACCTGCGGGTGCTGGCCTTGATGTGGTGGGTAGTCACCTGATGCATCGCCTCCCGGTTGGTGTTGCTAAGTTTACGCTGATTGCGGGTGAGCTGAGCGTTCACAGCGTACGTACACCAGGCTCCCAGAATGCTCACACCCGGCTTACAGGAAACAGGCTGAAAGTGCTCAGTAACTTCATATGCGGTGTATGCAGACAAATCACCAGTAATCGTGCACACTGGAACTATGAGTTCTGCTGAAGCCCCCACACGCGTTCTTGTTGTTGATGATGAAGCAAACATCGTAGAGCTTCTCAAAGTGTCCTTGAAGTTCCAAGGATTCGAGGTCGCGACCGCGAGTGATGGTGGGGAAGCGTTGGATATTGCGCGTTCATTCCATCCCGACGCATTTATTCTGGACGTCATGATGCCTCGCATGGACGGGTTCACCCTATTGAGCAAGCTCCGTGCGGACGGCCACGATGCACCGGTCCTTTTCCTGACAGCCAAAGATGCGGTTGATGACCGCATTCACGGTTTAACAATTGGTGCCGACGATTACGTCACCAAACCGTTTAGTTTGGAAGAAGTCGTTACGCGTTTGAAAGTGATTCTCCGCCGCGTCACACCGCCGGAGGTGGACGACGATCAACGAATCACCTACGCCGACCTCACCCTGGACGACAATTCACATGAAGTAACCAAGGCGGGTGAATATGTGGATTTATCTCCGACGGAATTCAAGTTGCTCCGTTATTTAATGGTTAATGCCGAGGTTGTCTTGAGCAAGGCAAAAATCTTGGACCATGTGTGGAATTACGACTTCGGTGGCGATGGAAACGTTGTTGAATCTTACGTTTCTTATTTGCGTCGCAAAGTGGATAAGGACGAGCCGCACCTGATTCAGACCGTCAGAGGAGTGGGATACGTTCTCCGCACGCCTAGGGCGTAACGAGTATCGCCATCTGGATGCACGGTGCGCCGATGTGCGGTGCACCAGTGAATTTCATGTGATCGTGTAACGGTCATTCGATTGCTTAACGTAAGGGGCCATTGCCATTTCACTACATTCGCGTTTCAACGCAGTGTTACAACGTCTGAAAAAGAGTGATGCGCCGAACGACGCTGACACGAGCCAGCCGGTAGCCGCGCCGCAGCCCAGTACTATCGATCAAACGAACTCATGGGCACTTCCCACAACATCTTCTTCCGACGAGGGCACCATCCACGATGCCGACGTCCCCCACGAGGCTTCTACCGACGTCGACGAAGCCACCGCCTCCAGCTCCACGGAGGACGTTTCCGGCAACGACGACGATTCAGCACAGAAGAAAAGCGTGCCGGTCGCTCCGCCGGGACGGGAACCAACGCGCCCGCGAAGCTATAGCGAAAAACGTCGGCAAGAATGGGAACGAAAACAGCACACAGGTGCAGCCAAGCGCGGCCTCTCGCGGTTGCCGCTGCACACGTCGCTCATCATTATCGTGATGGTGATTTCCGCAGGTGGAATGTTCTTCACCGGGCTCGCAGTGACCTCCACGCTGAGGGAATTCATGCAGTCGCGCATCGACGCCTCGTTGGAATCCACAGCGCATTCGCCCTTCATCGAGCAAGGGCGCCTGCCCGTGCAAAGCGCATATAGCGAAAACCCTCGGCTTCCTAGTCAATACTTTGTGCAGGTCACACACTCTGACGGCTCCGTCGTGTCCTATGACTACGGGTTCGAGTCCTACCCCAACCTTGACTCGGTCACCCACGAGACGGGCCCCGTCACCGTGTCGGCCGCGCGAGGTTCGAAATCCACAGCACACTGGCGCGCTATGGCGCTGAAAAGCCAAGACGGCGATCTCGTCGTCGTCGCGGTTTCACTCGATGACAATGAGCGAACCATCTCCCGCCTCTTCCTTCTCGAAGCCGGCTTGGGAATGCTCGTTCTCGCGGTGCTCCTCATTCTGACCTGGTACGTTGTCCGACGATCACTCCGGCCTCTCAGCCACGTGGAACGCGTCGCTGGAAAGATTGCCGACGGCGACCTCTCTCAGCGTCTCCCAGAATGGCCGCCGGACACAGAAGTCGGCGCGCTCTCACGGTCGCTGAACAAAATGTTGGCGCAAATCGAGCAATCCTTCGTCGCGGTGGAGCGAAGTGAAGCAGAAGCTCAGGAAAATGCCCGCGTTGCGCGCAAAGCAGAAGCGCAAGCACGCGAAGCAGAGCAAACAATGCGTCGTTTTATAGGCGATGCATCTCACGAATTACGTACACCATTGACTTCCGTCAGCGGATACGCGGAGCTTTATCGGACGGGCCAAACCGATGATCTCAATCTTGTGCTGGATAGCATCTCGGCCGAGGCGGAAAGAATGAGCGTTTTAGTTCAAGATCTTTTGGATCTTGCTCGGATGGATAATTCGCGTCCATTGGAGCACAAGAGTGTCGATATCCTCAGTGTCGCAATCAGTGTTATTCAGAACATGAAAGTGAATTACCCTGATCGCGATATTTCCATGACAAACAATTGCGTGGAACCACCCATCGTGACAGGAGATAGCGCCCGCCTTCACCAGGTTCTCACCAACCTGATGACGAACGCCCTCAAACACGCAGGTCCAGAGGCTGCCGTTCGCATCGCTCTGGACGATTCCACCCTGGGAACGTCACCGAAGAAGAAAGCGGTGCGAATTCGTGTCATCGATAACGGTGTAGGAATACCGCCAGAGGATAGCGAGCACATTTTCGAGCGCTTCTACCGAGCCGATTCATCCCGATCACGGCATCAGGGTGGAGGCTCCGGACTGGGATTATCCATCGTTCAAGGTTTAGTGGAACAGCATGG
>NZ_JAUMTY010000025.1:6783-15378 GCF_030530965.1 Corynebacterium sp.
GTGGAGGCTCCGGACTGGGATTATCCATCGTTCAAGGTTTAGTGGAACAGCATGGCGGAAAAGTCACCGTCGATAGCGTCGTCGATGAAGGAACTACATTTACTGTTCTTTTGCCCCACGAATAGAATTCTCGCGGGTGGAATCCCCGCGAGCAGATTCCCCGCGAATAGGACCTTTCGCGATGGCAGCCTTCACCATCGCGATGGCCCGCCCATCCCGCGGCAACAAATTGTGCAGTATTTTCGCGCCGGGAAAATAATCCTGAAGAAGCACCGGCGTCACGTGGTCCGTCGGCACGTCAAACGCAGCACTAGGGCGCACGATGTAATCAGTGCTGCTAGCGATGGGAATAACTTCTATCGATCGATCGACACCCTGCAACGCCCGCTGCAAGTCCGCTGAATCCTTGAACTGGTCTTCAGCCGACGCACCCACAGCCCAATATGCAAACCTGTGCGTCAACCGAAAGAAAACCGAAAGAACAGGGCCATACGAGGACACATCTTTCGGTAACAGTTTCCATCGGGGAATTCCCGAAAAATGGGCACCCAAGCCAATAATCCGGCGAATCGTGACCACCCGTTGAACCTCAGGTCGCGATGCAGCGAGAAGCGCAATCAATCCGCCGCGAGAATGTCCAAGAAGAATAAGCTCCCGCGCATGAATCTTTTGGCTCAGCTCAATAATCTGTTCCGCTAATTCATCGACGCACTCATCAACGGGAGCGGTCCCTGCTTCGCCATAATCAACATAAAAAGTCCGCCGGTCGGTGATATACCGAACAAGAACTTCCCAGTTGCCTTTCGCCCCAATCATTCCGTGCACGCAGAGCACCGGCGGCTTTTCGTCATCCGCTAGCGGGCTGAAATCCTGCTCCGGCACCCGGCCCATATCGGGAACATGCGCCATGGCAGGTATCCGCTCGCCCCGATGAAAACGCCCACCCTCGTCGGTGTAGGGGTGCACGCGTGACGAACCAGCCCACTGATGCCCGCGGGGACGGAGAATCCGCGGGTTTACGTGCAGAGGGTGCGCGGTCATAGCCTCACGCAGTCGTCGAGACACTCTGAGCATCGTCAGCTATTCACCGTCAGCTATCGATCGTTTATTTACCGTCTAGTTATCGTCGACTCCAGTATCGATCCCGGCCTTGGTCAGCTCCGCCCGGATCTTTGCAGCGGCAGCGTCCATGGCATCCGGGTCGGTATCGTCGGCACGCATGATGTTCTGCAAGCTATAACCGGACATGTCGGAGGCAGGGAACACGTGGACGTGAGCATGGGGAACTTCAAATCCCGCGATCAGCATGCCGGCACGAGGCGCGTCGAAGGCGTCGGTAATGGCACGTCCAATGTTGTGGGCGACAGCAGAAACGTGCGCCCATTCGTCGGCACTGAGGTCAGTCCACCGATCAACTTCCTTAATGGGGACAACTAAGGTGTGCCCGTACGCGATGGGTTCGATGGTGAGGAATGCGGCGACGGTGTCGTCGCGGTACACGAACCGACCTGGGATCTCGCCGTTGATGATTTTCGTGAATACGGTAGCCATAAGTCCAGGGTAGCTATTTCCGAAGTGGGTAAAAAGCTTTGTATGTCAGGTGGGTGCCTTAGAGTATTGGGTATGCAGATTCTTGTCCTGGGTAATGGTTCTCGTGAGCACGCTCTTCTTTATTCGTTGTCCAAAGATTCGCAGGTGAGTGGGCTGCACGTCGCCCCGGGTAATGATGGGATGACCGCGATCGCGCAGCTTCACCCCGATATCGATATCAACGACGGATCGCAGGTTCTTGGCTTAGCGACGTCATTAGGTGCGGACTTGGTGGTGATTGGTCCGGAAGCACCGCTGGTCGCCGGGGTGGCCGACGCTCTTCGCGACGCTCACATCCCCGTGTTTGGGCCGGGTGCTGAGGCTGCGCAGATCGAGGGGTCGAAGGCGTTTGCTAAAGACGTGATGAAGGCTGCTCATGTGCGTACTGCTCAGGCGGAGTCCCTGCAGCCAGGGGCATCGACGGATCAGGTCGACGCTGTCCTGAACGACTTTGGCCCGACGTTTGTCGTGAAAGATGATGGATTGGCCGGCGGTAAGGGTGTTGTTGTGACACAGGACCGCGACGAAGCCCGCGACCATGCGGTCGCTGTGTTGGAGTCGGGCCACCCGGTGTTGGTGGAGTCCTTCCTCGACGGCCCGGAGATTTCGCTCTTTTGCCTGGTAGATGGCGATACGGTGGTGCCCCTGCTGCCGGCTCAGGACCACAAGCGCGTTGGTGAGGGAGATACGGGTCCCAACACGGGTGGAATGGGTGCCTATGCACCGCTTCCGTGGTTGCCCGAGGGCGCCGTTGACCGGATTGTTGACGAGATCGTGCAGCCGGTGGCCTCAGAGATGGTGAAGCGCGGTTGCCCCTTTAACGGGCTGCTCTACGCGGGCTTGGCCTGGGGGAAGGAAGGCCCGGCGGTCGTCGAGTTCAACTGCCGCTTTGGGGATCCGGAAACCCAAGCGGTGCTGGAGCTCCTCGACACTCCGCTGGCAGGAGTACTGAACTCCGTGGCGACGGGCCACTTGGCGGACGTACCCCCGTTGACCTGGAAAGATGGCTACGCCGTGACGGTGGTGTTGGCCGCCCAGGGGTACCCGGCGGGGCCACGAAAGGGAGACCCCATCTCGGGCGCGGAGCCCGGCACAGAGGACGATGGTGTCCGCCACGCGGGTGTCGCGCGGCTTGGCGACCGCTTAGTGTCCTCGGGTGGACGTGTGCTCAGCGTGGTTGGCGTCGGCAAGGATCTAGACGAAGCACGGGCAAGGGTGTATCGAAAGATGGAAGGTATATCGTTGCCGGGCGGGCATTATCGGCGCGATATTGCTCAGAAGGCCGTCGAGGGCCGTATTGGCATCGCAAACTGATCTGGAGGAGTGCAGAGTAACAGTGGGACGTGACAATTCGGAGTCAGCCGATTACAGCGGAATGAATTATTCGGAGGATCAGCATTCAAATTCGGGTAGTTCGGGAAAGGATTATGGCTTAGCAATTCAACGTGGCCATGCCGATCCTTTTTATACGATGGAAATGGTGGCCCGCACCGCGGAAAGAGAAGCCGAGAAGCATGACACGGTGCCGTTATGTATCGGCCAGCCGTCTACTCCCGCGCCGCGCGTTGTCCGAGACGTTGCTATTGAAGCCATCCAAAACGACAAACTGGGATATACCGAAGCGTTAGGTATTCAACCCTTGCGTGAGCGTATTGCCCGGTGGCATTCCGAAACATATGGGACGGATACCAAGGCTGATAACGTTATTGTCACGACGGGGTCCTCGGGCGCATTCGTTGCCATTTTCGCAGCGTGCTTGCCTTTCGGTGGGACGGTTGCCCTGTCGAGCCCCGGATATGCGGCATATCGCAATGTTCTTCAAGCATTGGGCAATTCTTTTATTGATATCCCGACGACGGCCGAAACGCGTTTCCATATGACCCGTAAGCACCTTGAGGATCTTGCTCAGGCGGGGAATAAGCCGGATATGGTGTTGATTACGTCGCCTAATAACCCGACGGGGTCAATTATTGATCCCGACGAATTGCGCGCAATTTCACAGTGGTGCGATGAAACCGATACCGTATTGGTTTCTGACGAGATTTACCACGGAATTAGTTATGGTCGGCCCACCGTGACGGCGAGGTCGCTTTCCGATCGTGCCGTGGTTATTGGCTCGACATCCAAGTACTTCTCCATGACAGGCTGGCGTTTGGGTTGGCTTATCATTCCTGATGATCCGACGCTACGGGAAACGATCGAAAATATCTTAGGAAACATTTCTCTTTGTGCTCCCGCTCTTTCACAGATCGCGGCAACCCGCGTGTTCGACGATGATGCCCTGGCCGAGCTTCGCGTTCACGTGGAGCGATACAAGGAAAACCACGACATCCTTAACAAGGAGCTGCCCGCAGTGGGGCTGCCCCGCTTCGCGCCCTCCGACGGTGCTTTCTACTTCTGGGTTGATGTCTCGGATTACACCGACGATTCCGTCGCCTTTGCCCATGAACTCCTTGACGCCACGGGTGTGTCTGTCTCTCCGGGGACTGACTTTGACGGGAGCGCCGACAAAGCGCTGGGCAAGAAGTACGTCCGCGTGAGCTACGCGGGCACACCGGAAGAGATGCGGGAAGCGTGTCGTCGTTTGAAGCCATTCCTGGAGGCCCGGCGTCGGTAAGTCCGATGAGTGCGTCGGTAAAAGTCGGTAAAAGTGTCTGCCATATCCGGGTGGTGTCGTGGCTGGTTATGGCCCTGGTAGCCCCCTAGACTGATAGTGTGGCTGAGAACAAAACGGACAACTCGCGTACCAATTCCGTCGACACAGGCAAGGGCACATCACCCGACCAAGGCAGCACTGGTGCTTCGGCCGGCACACACAAGAAAGACATAGTGAATGTGCTAGCGCATCGGTATGCCTCGCCAGAGCTGGTCAATCTATGGAGCCCCGAGCACAAAATCATCATGGAGCGTCGGCTCTGGATCGCCGTTCTTCGCGCGCAGAAGGAGCTCGGCGTCGATGTTCCTAACGAGGCTATCGAGGCCTACGAGTCAGTTATTGACCGCATCGACCTGGATTCCATCGCCGCGCGTGAGCGCGTCACCCGGCACGACGTCAAAGCGCGCATCGAGGAATTCAACGCCCTGGCTGGGTATGAGCACATTCACAAGGGCATGACTAGCAGGGATCTCACCGAAAACGTTGAACAGCTGCAGGTGTACCGGTCCCTGGAGCACGTGCGCGACAGGATGGTGGCGGTTCTCCGGGCGTTGGCTGATTGTGCGGTTCGCTACCGCGATCAGGTGATGGCGGGGCGGTCCCACAATGTTGCTGCCCAGGCGACCACGTTGGGCAAGCGTTTCGCGTCGGCAGCTAATGAAATTCTGGTTGCCTATGAGAGGTTGGAAAACCTTATCTCGCGGTATCCACTCCGCGGGATCAAAGGCCCCATGGGAACGTCCCAGGACATGCTTGACCTCGTCGGTGGCGATGAAACCAAACTCGAGCAGTTAGAAAACTCTGTATCGGAATACTTAGGTATTTCCCGACGGTTCGATTCGGTCGGTCAGGTGTACCCGCGCAGCCTTGACCTGGATGTGATCTCGGCGTTGGTGCAGTTGGGTGCGGGGCCGTCGTCGCTGTCCATGACCATCCGCTTGATGGCTGGAAATGAGCTGGTCACGGAGGGTTTCAAGGAAGGGCAGGTGGGGTCCTCCGCGATGCCGCACAAGATGAATGCCCGTTCGTGTGAGCGCATCGGTGGCCTGCAGATTATCCTCCGTGGCTATCAAACGATGGCTGCAGATCTGGCGGGTCAGCAATGGAATGAGGGCGATGTCTTTTGTTCTGTTGTTCGCCGCGTGGCGCTTCCGGATGCTTTCTTTGCTTTCGACGGAATGGTGGAAACCTTATTGACCGTTCTCAAAGAATTCGGCGCATTCCCCGCCATGATTGATAAGGAACTAGAACGGTATTTGCCATTCTTGGCGACGACCCGCATCCTCATGGCCTCTATTCGCGCTGGCCTGGGACGCGAGACCGCCCACGAAATTATTAAAGAAAACGCTGTGGCCACGGCGCTTGATATGCGCGAGAAAGGCACGGAACAAAACCTCATCGAGCGACTTGCCGCCGATGATCGGCTTCCGTTGAACCGCGAACAGCTGGATGCAGCGATTGCCGACCGCCATGCCTTCATCGGAGCAGCGGGTTCGCAGGTTGATCGCGTTGTCGCACGCGTGAAAGACATCGTTGCCGAGCATCCCGAGGCTGCCGCATACATGCCTGGCGACATTGTGTAGAGCGTGACCATTGTCGGCCCAGTTCATCGCACGGTTAGGCATTCGGCAGAACACCGCTGTATGGCCAGCCATTCCGTGCGGCGTGACCGTATGATGGGCCGGTGCATATTCTTGGAGACATTCCCCTCGTGGGGACGATGCCCTCATTAGTCAATGGTGTTGTCATCATTCTGGTGTGGGCTTTCTTCTTCGCATCGACGGCACGCGCGCGCAGTATCGGTTATGCCGCCCGCCTGGCATGTGTACTGCTTGGCAGCGTGACGACGGTGACCGCATTGGTGTGGTTGGTCCTGGAAAAGACCTGGAAGCCGTTTGGTGGCGGGACCGCTATTGGGGTGTATGTCGCAGGCTGGGCCCTCATTGTTTTGATTGGCCTGGCGATCGGAGCCCATTGCGCGCGTGGTCGAACCCGGGTGATGCCGTGGTTTAAGAGGCTGCGTGTGACGGGGGCGCGTGCGGCGGGGCGACGTTCGTCGAAGCCACGTGCCAGTTTGTCGCAGCGGTGGGCGTCGATCAGGTGGAGGTCGGTGCTCCGCGTTGTTGGAGCGTGTGTTGCGTTCGCCTGTGGCACAGTTGCGTGCGTCAATGTGGTGAACAACAGTTTTGCTCTGTATCCGTCGGTCGATTCTCTGGTGGGCAAGGAGCCGTACACGACCGCTCAATATGCCGATGTCAAGGGAACGTCGACCCCGTTCACTCCACCTCAGGGCAGCACGATTGCCGGGGCATGGAATGGGGTTTCACCAAGGAATAAAGGTGTGCTCGTTCCATTCATGATCCCGTCGCCGGTATCTCATTTTCAGACGACGGAATCTCAGGTGTATTTACCGCCGGCATATTTCGCGAATCCACGACCATTGTTGCCGGTCGTTGTGCTGATGAATGGTTTGCCGGGGTTCCCGTCGCAGTGGTTTGAGATCGGCAACGCGGGCCAGACCCTGCATCATTTTGAGCGCGTCCACCACGGTTTGGCGCCCGTCATTGTGGCCATTAATACGACCGGTAATAATGATGAGGATTTAGGGTGCTTTGATACAAAGAAAGCCAAAGTGCAGACCTATATGGACACTGACGTTCCGCAACAAATACAAAAGTATTTTCAGGTGTCCAATGATCCGACGCAGTGGGCCATTGGTGGTCTGAGCTATGGCGGAACATGCGCATTCCAGGCCATCGTGAACAATCCGGAGCCGTACCGTTATTTCCTTGATTTCTCTGGCGACCGTACCCCGGGGACCATGTCCGCCAAAGGAAACGCGGATACATATTTCGGCGGGAACCTCAATGCTTATCTACGGGTTAATCCGGAAGATATCCTAAAGAGAAGAAAATTCACGGGGATTAAAGGTGTCTTTGTTGCCGGCCAGTCGGACAAGTCATCCGTTCGGGATCTGAAGTACATGAATGGGTTGGCTCAGAGCGCTGGAATCGACTCATCATTCCGTGAGGTCCCCGGCGGCCACGATTTTGGTACCTGGCGACTGGCGTTAGTTCTCACTCTTCCCGATGTGGCCCGAGCTACGCGGTTAATCGGTTAGCGGTTTATCCGTTAGCAGTTAACCGGTGAGAAGTCGTCGCTGCACAGCGCGGTAAATCGCCATTGTGGGGATATGAATCGGGTTTTCGGGTTCAGGGGAGTAACATACCGGGCCATGCGCCCTGAACTCTCTTCATATGAGCACCTTTCCGCGGGAAAGGTTCGCGAAAATTATGAAATTGACGACGACACTTTGTTGATGGTGGCGTCGGATCGTGTTTCTGCGTTCGACTATATTCTGGATACCCAAATACCGGATAAGGGCAGAATCCTTACGGCAATGAGCACGTTCTTTTTCGAGCAGCTCGATATGCCGAACCATTTGGTTGGCCCCGTTGACGATGAGCGGATTCCAGAGGAAGCGTTGGGCCGCGCCTTAGTCTGCGAAAAGCTCAAGATGATTCCTTTCGAGTGCGTTGCCCGGGGATATCTGACTGGCTCTGGCTTGAAGGAATACAACGAGACCGGTCGGGTTTGCGGCATCGAGCTTCCCGAGGGCTTAGTTGAGGGCTCGAAGTTGCCGGAACCCATTTTCACTCCGGCGACGAAAGCAGAGTTCGGCAGCCACGACGAGAATGTCGATTATGACTACGTGCTCGAGCACCTGGGGGAGCGTCGCGCGGAAACGATCCGCGACGCAGCACTGTCGCTCTACTCTCAAGCTGCCGCCATTGCCGACGAGGGCGGCTTGATCTTGGCCGACACCAAGTTCGAGTTCGGCGTGGACGCTGACGGAAACGTGAAATTGGCGGATGAGGTGCTCACCCCTGATTCGTCGCGGTACTGGCCCAAGGAAGGCTACCGCGAAGGCCACCGCCAACCGAGCTTCGACAAGCAGTACCTGCGTAACTGGTTGATCGGCCCGAAGTCCGGTTGGTCCCGCGAATCCGGAGTGCAACCACCAGCGCTACCAGGCTCGATCGTGGAGGCCACCCGCGACAAGTACGTGGAGGCCTACGAACGCGTGTCGGGCTTGAAGTTCGCCGACTGGATCGGCCCGTCAGCGTAAGACCGTCAACCTAAGACCCGTCGGGCACGCTATACGCGCAGTTCAATCCTACTTTTCGACGCCATCACATGATCGTGTCCGGGGCGAACAGTAGGGTAGTGGCTATGTCTCACGTTGATGATGCTCATAACGCAACTCACCCACCGCGCGACGTAGCCTCCACGGATCCCGACGAGGGTTCCCTCCAGTACAGTTCCTCGGGCGCGCCGATCCCTCCGAC
>NZ_JAUMTY010000025.1:15478-29282 GCF_030530965.1 Corynebacterium sp.
AAGGATTGGACTCCGCCGGCGATTGATGCCGAGTCCGCGCCCGAGAATGAACAGATCATTCTCGATTCCAATGTCCTGGCCGAGGGGGCGGAGTTCTTTTCGCTCGGTGCGTCGAGTGTTTCGGTGGACGGAAATTACTTGGCGTATTCCACAGATACGACGGGTGATGAGCGGTTTGACCTGCGCATTAAGGATCTCCGGACAGGTGAGCTTCTCGACGATGCCATCGACGGCATCGGGTATGGAGCCACCTGGGTCGGTTCGGAGTGGTTATTTTATGAGCGTGTTGACGATTCCTGGCGCCCGAACGAGGTCTGGCGCCACCGTATCGGCACCCCAACGGACCAGGACGTATGCATTTTCCGTGAGGACGACGAGCGCTTCTGGGTCGGGTGCGGAACAACCCGCTCAGAGAAGTACCTTTTTGTCGAAGTCGGATCCAAAGTCACCTCCGAAGTCTGGTTCCTGGACCTGGGGGTCACTGGTGACGGAGAGTCGAAGACGGTTGACCCCGAGCGTGTGACGGGCGAATTGCAGTGCATCCTGCCACGGCATACGGGCGTGCAATATGACGTTGATCATGCCGTTATCGGTGGGGACGACCGCTGGATCGTGCTGCATAACGCGCATGGCGTGGACTTTGAGCTCGGCATGGCCAGTGCCGCGCCGCTGACCAGCCTGGACGACCTGGACGTCGTGATCCCTCACAAGCAAGGCCGTCGCATCGAGGGGATGGATGTGTTCGCGCAGCACATGGTCGTGGGCTACCGCGAGAACGGCATTAACAAGTTGGGGCTTTTCTCGTTTGCCTACGGCACCGTCGGGAATCTTGAACCTATCAATTTTGATGAGGAACTCTACAGCGCCGGTACCGGGGGAAATGCGGAGTGGGAGTCCCCGTATATCCGCATGGCCTATGAGTCCTTTGTGACGCCCGGCCTGGTTTTTGACTACGACCTGGCGACGGGTGAACGGTTGGTGCGCAAGCAGCGGATCGTGAAGGGCGGATATGACCCGTCTGACTACGTCGCACGCCGGATGTGGACGACAGCCCGGGACGGTGCGAGAGTTCCCGTCTCCTTGATTTATCGAGCAGATCTTGAAGCGAAGACAGATTCCGACGGTCTCCCCACCGACGGCCCTCATCCGACGATTCTCTATGGCTACGGATCATATGAAGCGTCGATGGACCCCGCATTTTCGATCGCGCGACTGTCGTTACTCGATAGGGGCATCGTGTTCGCCATCGCGCATGTCCGAGGTGGCGGAGAGATGGGCCGATCCTGGTACGACAACGGCAAAACGCTGGCCAAGAAGAACACGTTCTACGACTTCATTGACGTTGCTGATGACTTGATCAGCCGGAATGTGACCGACAACAAACACATGGTTGCGCTCGGGGGATCGGCCGGCGGACTGTTGATGGGGGCCGTCGCCAATATGGCGGGGGACCGGTTCTCTGGGATCGAAGCCGTCGTCCCGTTCGTGGATCCCTTGACGTCGATCCTGATGCCGGAGCTTCCGTTGACCGTGATCGAATGGGATGAGTGGGGTGACCCCCTCCACGATCCCGAGGTGTACGACTACATGGCGTCATATGCTCCGTATGACAACGTGTCGGCCGACAACACGTATCCGCCGATTCTCGCGTTGACCAGCCTGAACGATACGCGAGTGCTGTACGTGGAACCCGCCAAGTGGGTTGCGAAGATTCGCGCGACCATTCCAGGGGCCGACGTCTGTCTGAAAACCGAGATGATCGCGGGCCACGGAGGTGTGTCCGGCCGCTATGAGCAGTGGAAACAGACCGCATTTGAGTATGCCTGGATGATTCGCCGCGCCGGCGTCGCCGAGGATGCAGCCGTGTAAACCCTGTCACTCTCGAAATTGAGCTGCGCCATGGCTGAGCAACTGTGTGCTGAGCGTGACCAGCTCATCGAGGGGCATCGTTTTACCATCGGCAATCCACTGGCGGTACATGTCCAATGTGCCGGCTACGAGAAAAGTATTGATGGTGTTTTGCTCTTCACGGGACAGATGCGCATACGGATTATGCCGTGCCCGGTTGTGAACAAGATTCATATGGAAGAAACGCTCGGCATAGTGCCGATATTCGGGGGACACCACGAGCTGTTCGAATAAAGGCCCTTGCCGCGTGGCGAAGTCGAAAAATACGCGGTTGATGTCGGCGATAGTCATTGTTGGAGGAATTGAATCAATAGTATCTGCATAGTCTTGCTTCATTGATTCCAATTCCTCGCGGAAGAGTTCCTCCACCGAGTTGTAATGCAAGTAAAAGGTTTTCCGGTGAATATTTGCGCGCCGGGTAATTTCCGCAACAGTAATTCGATGCGGAGGTTTTTCGCAGACGAGCTCTTCTAAAGCGCGATGGATAGCCGCTTGAGTTTTGGCAACACGACGATCGACACGGCCCTGGGGACGGCCCTGCTCTGTAGAGCTGTCAAGCGAATCGTCGCGTTCGGCAGTGTTGGTCATCGTGCCTCCATCATCGCCAGGTGGATAATCACCACTTCGGCATAGAGTGTTGATTATTCGACAATTACACCCTTTCTGTTCATTGTGCATGAGGGGTCTTCGTGTAAATATGACTGGCACCACGTGATAGGAGGTCACCATGTCAGCTTCACAACCAGATGCAGACGAACAGCCAGATCCACGTCATACCGATCGATCCATACCGGACGTCTTTCGTGAAGTCTTCGACCACGACTATTCGCCACTGGGTTCCTCAGCACGGGTGGGCGACGAGTTTAACCAGATCACCGACCGGTTTGCCTTTGGTGAGATGTGGCCTGTCAGTGGACTCGATGACCGACGCAAGATCTTGGTCAGTGTGACGTGCGTGGCGGCGAGTGGTGGCGGTGAACTATCCGCATTATTGCAGGCAGGCCTTCATCTAGGTGTTGCAGCGGAAGGGCTACAGGAAGTTTTCCACCAAATAGCGCCCTACGTTGGAATCAGCCGCGCCCGCCACGGACTACAGGAACTAGACAAACTCGTCGACGCTCCCGTCGACATCCAATCGACAGTGACCGAGGACGACCGCCTGGCCAAGGGAATTGCCGCGCAGAAAGCAATGTTTGGCGACGGAATCGACGCAATGCGTGAGAATGCACCCGAGGATGAAGGTTTCATCCAAGATGCTTTGTCAGCCTATTGTTTCGGTGATACGTACACTCGGAAAGCGCTAAGTCTTGCTGACCGGGAATTGTTGACGTGGGTGGCCATCATTTCCTTGGGCGGCTGTGATCCGCAAGCTCGGGCCCATGTTTCGGGGAACCTCGCAGTGGGGAATGATCGCGCAATTCTCTTGGGTGCTCTGGCGGTTTGCGTGCCCTGGGTTGGTTTCCCGCGGAGCCTTAATGCCTTGGCTGCGATTAATAGCCAGACGAAAAGTGACGTTGCAGAAGACAAAACTGCAGAAAAAGACGATAAGGAGTCGTAAACATGAAAATCACGAGTAAAGATGAATTCGATAAAGTCAATAAGTTTGGCACAGGCGAATCCAACGATGCATTTGCCGAATACTTCGTCGGGAAGTCATTTTTACAACCCATCGCCCAGCTTGATGAGGCGGGCTTGGGGATCGCCAATGTGACCTTTGAACCCGGATGCAGGAATAACTGGCATATCCACCACGCCCGTCGCGGCGGTGGCCAGATCTTGATGTGCACCGCGGGAGAAGGCTGGTACCAGGAAGAGGGCAAGGCCCCCGTCAGCATGACGGAAGGTTCCACAGTGGTCATTCCGCCGAATGTGAAGCATTGGCACGGCGCTAAGGCGGATAGCTGGTTTTCCCATATCGCTATCTCGGTGCCTGGGGAAGAGACCAGCAACGAGTGGCTGGAGCCCGTCTCGGACGAGGACTATCAATCCCTCACGTCGTAGCGGCCGGGTGTTCTGGTTCGGGGGTAATCTTTTCGATAATGATTACCCACACAGGGGAGCCCGGCTGTAGCATCTCAGCTCATGAGCTCCTCTCCAGTTCGGATCGTCGAACCCAAAAAAGAGAAAAAAGATAAGTCCCACTGGCTTTATATCTCTGTCATTGTTGCCGTTCTCGCGGGCGTCGTTCTGGGGCTGGTTGCTCCAGACGTGGCGGTCAAATTCGAGTTATTAGGAAAACTCTTTGTCGCGTTGATCAAAATGATGATCGCGCCCGTTATTTTCTGCACGATCGTGCTGGGGATCGGCTCCGTTCGAGCAGCAGCATCGGTCGGTCGGGCCGGCGCAATTTCGCTCGTGTATTTCATCGTCATGTCGACGTTCGCCCTGGCCATCGGCCTCGTCGTCGGCAATATCGTTAAACCCGGGTCTAGCCTGGCTATGCCAGAGGCTGGGTCGGGAATGTCGTTTGTCGATAACAATAAAGAAGCCGCTCATGGGCTGAGCGGGTTCGTTATGTCCGTTATCCCGGATACGTTATTCTCCTCGCTGACCAGCGGTTCTGTTCTTCAGGCCTTGTTTATTGCTCTCCTGTGTGGCTTTGCTATTCAGTCGATGGGCAAAGCGGGGGAGCCTTTATTATCCGCCATTGCTCAGGTTCAAAAGCTTGTTTTTAAAGTTCTGATGATGGTTCTGTGGACAGCCCCTATCGGTGCTTTCGGCGCCATTTCCTGGGTTGTGGGGTCCACCGGCTTCGACGCGGTCAAGCAGCTCGTTTTGTTGATGCTCTGCTTCTATGTCACCTGCGTGATTTTCATTTTCGGCGTATTAGGTCTGGTTCTCTATGCCTTTACTCGTTTCAATATCTTCAAGTTGGTGAAGTATTTAGCCCGCGAGTATCTCCTCATTTTCGCGACGTCGTCGTCAGAGTCCGCGCTGCCCACGTTGATTCGCAAAATGGAGCACGTGGGTGTTGATAAATCAACCGTGGGTATCGTCGTTCCAACCGGTTATTCGTTCAATTTGGATGGCACCGCAATTTATCTCACGATGGCGTCGATTTTTATTTCCGACGCTATGCACAAACCCCTTAACTTGGGTGAGCAAATTGGGCTCTTGGTGTTCATGATGATTGCGTCCAAGGGGGCCGCTGGTGTTTCCGGTGCCGGACTAGCAACCCTGGCTGGTGGACTCCAGGCTCACCGGGCTGAGCTGTTGGATGGCGTCGGAATCATCGCTGGTATCGATCGCTTCATGTCTGAAGCAAGGGCTTTGACGAACTTCGCCGGTAACTCCGTGGCGACGCTGGTTGTGGGCGTCTGGACCCACACGGTCGATAGAAATCGTGTTAATGCCGTGTTGTCCGGTGAGATTCCGTACGTGGAGACTCCGGAAGATATGGAGTCGGACGTGAACCTGCGTAATCCTTCCGTGAAGAACCCCGCCGACAAACTTCAGCCCACGCCTCGGGTGGATGTCGACGAGTATCAGCGCACCTAAATACACCTAAATACGCCCAAATATTTCTAGATATTCTGCCCCCAGACACGCGTACTCTGGGGGTATGAGTATTTATGACACCCCAGTAACGACGATCGACGGTAAAGAAACAACGTTGCGCTCGTGGGAAGGCCACGTTCTTTTAATTGTGAACGTCGCTAGCGAATGCGGTTTTACACCGCAATATGAAGCTCTCGAGCACATTTTCGAGGAATACGCGGCGCGGGGCTTCTTCGTCATCGGCGTTCCCTGCAACCAGTTCGGTGAGCAAGAGCCCGGCTCGAATGAGGAGATCAAGGAGTTCGCGTCGTCGAAATTTGGTGTGACATTCCCGCTTCTCAGCAAGACGGATGTCAATGGTGACAACGAGCACCCGCTCTACACCGAGTTGAAGAAAACCGCTGATAACAATGGCGAAGCGGGCGACGTGAAGTGGAACTTTGAGAAATTTGTTCTGTCGGATTCGGGGGAGGTTCTGGGCCGGTTCCGCAGCGACGTCGACCCCGAAGACGATGCCCTTCTGGATCTAATTGAGGACAACCTCCCTCTCTAGCTGGCTTTTCAATTGGTTGAGTTCCCCAACTATTCGGTAATGTTGTCGGTGGTGTAGTCAACTGACCTGATAGGGAGCGCCACTGTGGCTCGAGTTGTTGTCAATGTCATGCCGAAGACCGAGATTTTGGATCCGCAGGGGCAAGCGGTTCTGCGTGCGTTGGGGCGAATCGGGGTGAATGGGGTTCGCGACGTCCGCCAAGGCAAGCGGTTTGAGCTGGATGTCGACGGTTCAGTATCCGACGAGGAGCTGGACCGGTTGGCATCGACGCTTTTGGCCAATACCGTCATCGAGGATTATGACGTCGTTGCCGAGCGTGCCGACGATTCCGACGCCACCCCCGTGACCTCGACCAGCGCGAACGAGGGGGCTAACTAATGCCACGTATTGGTGTGGTGACATTCCCCGGCACCCTCGATGACGGCGACGCTGCCCGCGCTGCCCGGCTGGGTGGCGCCGAGGTAGTGCATTTATGGCACGCCGACGCCGACCTGAAAGGCGTCGATGCTGTGATCGTGCCGGGCGGTTTTTCGTACGGTGATTATCTCCGAGCGGGCGCTTTGGCAAGCTTGGCGCCGGTGATGGGTGAGGTCGTGCGACGAGCTCACCAGGGACTTCCCGTGCTAGGTATTTGCAACGGGTTCCAGATTTTGCAAGAGGCAGGCCTTCTTCCAGGAGCGTTAACCAGGAATAAGGGCCTGCATTTTCATTGTGTTGACACATACTTGCAGGTGGAGCGCACGTCTACCCCGTGGACTGCCGGTTTCACGCAAGGCCAGAAAATTCTGGTGCCGGCTAAGCACGGTGAGGGCCGTTTCCAAGCGCCCGCGGAGACGATTTCTCAGTTGGAAGACGAAGGTCGCGTCGTCTTTCGATATACCGATAATTTCAATGGCTCAGTGAATGCGATTGCCGGGGTGTCCAGTGCCGACGGTCGTGTCGTCGGGCTCATGCCGCACCCGGAGCACGCGGTGGAATTGCTGACGGGGCCGTCAACGGATGGGTTGGGTTTGATTCATTCGGTTCTTGATTCGGTGGGAGTGTAAGTGATGATCAACCAAGCGAATAAGAATCAAACGAATAAGACTGACATGAATACCGAGGATGATCAGATGCCCAAGTCCACAGAGACTGCGCACACCGACGCGGGCGCTGATAATGCGGCCGCTGATAACGCGGTCGAAAGTTTTACGGCTGCTCAGGTGAATGACACGGTGGCTGCCGCTCAGTCGGACCCGGATGCGTCGCAACCCTATGCGTCATTAGGTTTGAAGGACGACGAATACGCCCGAATTAAAGATATTTTGGGCCGACGTCCCACCGATGCGGAATTGGCAATGTATTCCGTCATGTGGTCGGAGCACTGTTCCTATAAGTCCTCCAAAGTGCATCTTCGTTACTTCGGCGAAACGATGACAAAAGAAATGTCGTCGAAAATTCTGGCCGGTATTGGCGAAAACGCCGGTGTGATTGACATTGGCGACGGCAACGCGGTGACCTTCCGCGTGGAGTCCCACAATCACCCCTCCTATGTCGAGCCGCATCAAGGCGCGGCGACGGGTGTCGGCGGAATTGTTCGTGACATCATGGCCATGGGTGCTCGCCCCATTGCCGTCATGGACCAGCTGCGTTTCGGTCCCGCCGATGCCGCGGATACCCAGCGCGTTCTCCCCGGTGTGATTGATGGCGTGGGCGGTTACGGCAACTGCCTGGGCTTGCCGAATATTGGTGGTGAAACCGTCTTCGACGAATCTTATGCCGGGAATCCTTTGGTGAATGCCCTGTGTATTGGGACGTTGAAAGTCGACGATCTCAAACTGGCCTTCGCCTCTGGTAAGGGGAACAAAGTGATGCTCTTTGGTTCCCGAACGGGACTGGATGGCATTGGGGGAGTCTCCGTATTAGCGTCAGACACTTTCGAAGATGGTGCCGAGCGGAAACTTCCGTCCGTTCAGGTGGGCGACCCCTTTGCCGAAAAGGTCCTCATCGAATGTTGCTTGGATTTGTATCACGCCGGAATTGTCGTGGGGATTCAGGACTTGGGTGGTGCGGGATTGTCTTGCGCCACATCCGAGCTGGCTGCGGCCGGGGACGGCGGCATGGAGGTCAACCTCGACGCGGTACCGCTGCGCGCGGAGAACATGACCGCCGCCGAGATCCTCTCGTCGGAGTCCCAGGAACGCATGTGTGCCGTCGTCACCCCGGAGAACGTTGATCGTTTCCGGGAGATCTGCGCCCATTGGGATGTGACCTGCGCGGAGATCGGTGAGGTCACGGGTGGAGACCATTTGGTCATTCGCCACCACGGCGAAGTTGTGGTGGATGCGCCGGCACACACGATTGCGCATCAGGGGCCCGTCTATGACCGCCCTTATGAGCGCCCGGATTGGCAGGATGACCTGCAAGAATCGGGCGTCGAGGCCAAGGGTTTCGCCCGCCCGCAGGGTGCCGACGAGCTACGCGAAACGTGGCTTCGCATGGTCGCTTCTCCCGCGTTGTGTTCGCGTGCCTTCATCACCGAGCAGTACGACCGCTACGTCATGGGGAACACGGTGGAGGCGCAGAACGCCGACGCCGGTGTATTGCGTATCGACGAAACCACTGGCCGTGGTGTTGCCGTGTCGGCGGACGCGTCGGGGCGGTACACGAAGCTCGATCCGAACATGGGTGCCCGCCTGGCCTTGGCGGAGGCCTACCGCAACGTCGTCGTGACGGGCGCCCGTCCGGTGGCGGTGACCAACTGCCTCAACTTCGGTTCCCCGGAGGACCCCGCCGTCATGTGGCAGTTCCGTGAGGCCGTGCATGGCCTCGCCGATGGTGCCCGTGAACTGGGCATTCCCGTGTCGGGCGGCAATGTGTCGTTTTATAACCAGACGGGGTCGGAAGCGATCTTGCCGACGCCGCTCGTTGGTGTTGCAGGCGTCGTGACCTCGGTGGATCACCACATCAACCACCTCCTTGGAGGCTTGACGACGGAACGCTCGGCCTTCCCCGAGAGCGAATCGGATGACGGTAATGATGCGTGGACGTCGGAGTCGACGTCGGCCAATGATGAGTTCGAAGAGCTATATCTCTTGGGTGAAACCCACGATGAGCTGGGTGGTTCCATCTGGCAGCAGGTGGAGCACAACGCGCTTTCGGGACTTCCCCCTCAGGTCGATTTGGCAGCGACGTCGGCCCTGGCTGATTTCTTCTGCGATCAGGCGGATCCCGGCACCCCACGGGTTGTCACTGCCGCGCACGACCTGTCCGAAGGAGGACTTGCGCAGGCCCTGGCCGAAATGGCGATGATCTCTGGCGTCGGCATGGACGTGGATGTATCCCGCGTCCACGAGGATCCCTGCGTTGCACTGTTTTCGGAATCAGCTAACCGAGTCGTGGTCGCCTGTGCTCACGGAGACGGCGATAAGCTAGTTTCTCTTGCAAAACGCTGTGGTATCCCTGTGCTGCGGTTGGGTTCTGTGACCTCACGCGCATGTGGGTCTTCACAGGAAACGTCCGCTCAGGTACGAGTCAGGGTTAGCACTGGTGAAGCAGATGAGATCACGGTCCCTGTCGCAGAATTGAGAGAGGCCTGGACAAGCACGTTGCCTAAGCTCTTTGCTCACGCAGCGGGTGCGAACTCTGTAGTGGAATAAGATATTCAATTTTTTCTGGGAAGAATATCTAAGTTTTCCGTGACAGATTTTCTAAAGGTTATTTTTCCAAACCTGCCAGCGGAGAATACTTGAGTATAGGCCATGACATTTCATGCGCTGTATACCAGTAAGTCCAAGAATCCGACCATCGAGACCGGCTCCTTCGCACCGACGGCACAGCCATCTGATCTCAGTGCCGTCGCTGGGGGAGCCTCCTCTGGTGACACCCGCTCCGCTGTATCCACGCTGAACTCGCGTGCCGACTCGGAAAACTCAGCTGTTGCTTCTCGAGTGTCCACCGCCACGCAGGAGAGCTCATCTGCCACGGGGGAGAACCCACACGTCGCGCCGGGTGACTCAGTTCAGGGGAACGCTGAGTCCTATCACCCAACAGATCCACGCCAGGCCACCGTGGAAATCGTCATTCCCGTGTATAACGAGGCGACCTCCTTGCCCACCTCTATCCCTCACTTGGTGGAGAGTCTGTCGAGCCTGGTGCCATTCACGACGATGGTCACGATTGCTGATAATGCGTCGATCGATAACACATGGATCGTCGCCGGTGAGTTGGAGCGCCAGCTGCCCTCGGTTCGCCGCGTTCACCTGGACCAAAAGGGCCGCGGGCGGATGCTGAAGAAAGTGTGGTTGGAGTCGGAATGCGATGTTGTGGCGTATATGGATGTAGATCTCTCGACCGATCTGCATGCTTTGCTTCCGTTATTAGCACCTTTGGTTTCTGACCATTCCGATATCGCTATTGGTTCACGGTTAGCTCGCTCAGCCAATGTAGTTCGCGGTTCAAAGCGTGAATTCATTTCGCGGACATACAACCACATGCTTCGCCTGATGATGTCAGCACATTTCTCCGATGCTCAATGTGGCTTTAAAGCAATGCGTACTGACGTTGCTCGCGCGATTTTGCCTCATGTTGAAGACCCCAATTGGTTCTTTGATACAGAGGTATTGCTCCTCGCGGAAAAAGCGGGGTACCGGATTCATGAGGTCCCCGTCGATTGGACCGACGATCCTGATTCGCGCGTTAATGTCGTCGAAACTGCTTTGCAGGACTTACGTGGAATGTGGAGAGTGAGACGAAACATTGCGTCTCATCGGATTAATCTCGATTCGTTCCGCCGATCGTCGAGGACATCTGAACCCCCGGTGTTAGAGGGGGTGAGGGGCAGGCCGGAGCCCCAGCAGAGTTTTTTAGGCATGTCTGGCGATTCGGCATTGTCGGAATCGCCTCGACGGTAGCGTATGCCGTCCTCTATTTGGCTTTCTCGGCGTTTTTGCCGGCACAAGTTAACAATTTTCTTTGCCTTCTGATCACGGCAGTTTTAAATACTGCTGCCAATAGGGCATTTACCTTTGGCATATCCGGTCGTAAAAATGCGGCCAAAGATCAGCTAAGCGGTTTGTTTATTTTTCTTGTGTGCTGGTTGGTCACCTCGTTATCCCTCGTGGGGTTGTCGTGGGTGAATCCTCACGCTTCGGCAACGACAGAGTTGATCGTGTTGACAGTAGCCAATGTCGTCGCCACGATCATCCGTTTTGTTGCTTTACGTGCGTACTTCTATTCGTTCCGACGTCGGCGTCGCACGGGTAGCAGGCAGTAAACCACGTGCTGAGCAAGGGAAATGACAGAGATATATGACGGGCAAATATTCATTGCACAGTGTGTTCAATCGGATTGCTAGGAAGCCTTTGAATTCACGGCAAGGCCGTGCCATGACCGGCCAGATTAAAGAATAAGGAGGATCACATGACAACCGATGAAGTTCGCGGATTGTGTGGAAATGATGTGGCGAGAATGAGGAGAGAGAAATGACGATGAGCATGGTGAAAGGAGCTGGTGGCAGTCATAGTGAGACCAAACATCACAGACAGCATCATACCAGCGTCCCGCAGGGGCCGAACGCCCGGGAAAACACCACAAAGTCTGGGATTCGTGCCCAGGTTCAGGGTTTCCCGCGTGGAAAAGAATTAGCTGGATTCATAGCCTTATTACTAGGCTCGGCATTCCTTTTCATGTGGGAATTGGATAACAACAACTATGGCAATGACTTTTATGCTGCTGCTAGCCAAGCCGGATCGAAAAATTGGACCGCATTTCTTTTCGGCTCGTCGGACTGGGGCAACACCATTACCGTGGATAAAACTCCACTATCGCTGTGGCCTTCAGCCTTAGCCATCAAGATTTTTGGCTTAAATTCATGGTCCGTCTTGTTGCCATACGCTCTTCTTGGCGTGGCTTCCGTCGCCGTCCTGTGGGCTACGGTCCGGCGCTATGCCGGGTCGACGGCGGCTTTTGTGTCGGGAATTGTGCTGGCCCTTACTCCAGTCGCGGTGCTGATGTTCCGCTTCAATAACCCCGATGCGATGCTCGTCCTCCTCATGACGTGCTCGGTCTGGGCGGCCATGCGTTGCGTGGAAACCGGTAAATGGCGCTGGGCCGTGTTAACCGGCGTCTTCGTTGGCCTTGGTTTCTTGGCTAAGCAGGGCGAAGTTTTGCTGATCATCCCCGCGCTCGTCGTCCTCTTAGCGGTGGTTTCCCCGCGTTCGTGGAAGGTTAAGCTGGGGCAAAGCCTCGCCACTGTAGCTGCCATGGTCGTTTCCGCTGGTTGGTACATCGTGGCCGTCGCGTTGTGGCCATCGTCGTCACGGCCCTATATCGGTGGCTCGACCAATAACTCGATTTGGGAATTGACCCTCGGTTATAACGGATTCAGCCGGCTCAGCGGTAACGGTAGCGCTCCCGGCGGTGGCGCAGGTGGCGGTCCCGGTGGTGCCGGCCAAGGGGGAAGTTCGGCTTCCGACGCTGCTCAAGGCGCAGCCTCTGCTGCCGGTAACGGCATGGGTCAGGCTGGAAGCTCTGGGCAGATGGGTAACATGCCCCAAGGCGGATCCCCAGGTGGCGGCGGTCATGGTGGCCCGACGTTCTCCGGTGAACCGAGCATCCTCCGACTGTTCAATCAGCAGTTAGGCGGCCAAGCTACGTGGCTATTCATTGCAGCGCTCATCGCCCTCGTGATGGGGATTGTGCTGTGCGGCCGAGCACCTCTGAAAAACACGAAACGCGGCCTGTACATCGGCCTTGGCGTTTGGCTGCTCATGTGCGCCGGGACCTTCAGCTTCATGGAGGGCACGATGCACCAGTACTACACCGTGGCCATGGTTCCTCCGATGGCTGGACTGGTCGGCATGGGCGCGGCCGATGCATGGCAGCACCGCGACCGCCTCTGGGTTCGTGCCGTCAGCGCCGTCGCTATCCTCGCGTCCGGTGTGACGGGATTCGGCGTCCTTCGTCGTGCGTCCGATTCATTCCCGACGTGGTTACCGTGGGTCATTCTCGTCGCCACCGTCGTCGGTGCAGCGGGATGGTTCGCTTTGCCGTGGCTGTCCGCGGCGGGGGCTCGTCGGCACGCTGATGGATCTGCGTCGTCGAAGCTGTCCGGACGTGTCCTGTCGCTCCGGGTGGGCGTCGTCGGTGTTGTCGCAGCCGCGATGCTTGCGGGACCGAGTGCGTACAGTGCGTACACCATCGCCCACGCAAATACCGGTTCGGTCGTCGCAGCTGGGCCGAAATCCGATTCCGGCATGGGAGGCCCTGGTGGCGGCGGTCCCGGTGGCCAAGGTGGCGCCGATGGACAAGGTGGTGCCGACGGTCAAAATACTGGCGACGGCCAGCCTGGTGCTGATGGACAATCCGGTACTGATGGCCAAAACAGTGCCGACGGTCAAGGCGCTGCTGATGGTCAATCCGGCGCGGACGGACAAGGTGCCAACGGCCAAGATGGCGCATCCTCGCCAGGCCAGATGCCGGGTAATGGTCAGAACGGCGGACCTGGCGGCACCGCTCCGAATGGCGACGCCGCCCCACCGAACGGTGGCAATGGTCAAGGTATGCCCGGCGGACCCAACGGCGCTAACAGCACCGATGGCAGTGGCTCGACGTCGGATAACTCGAGTAACGGTATGCCGGGCGGCTCATCGGATGGAAAATCGGATGGAAAAGGTGGATCGTCGGCTTCAGCTGGTAAGCAGGGTGGAGCGTCGTCGCCGGGTGGTCCGGGTCAGATGAGCGTCAGCGAGACTTTGAAGAACAAGCTGAAGGAAGATTCGGACAAGTACAAGTGGTCCGCGGCGACGATTGGTTCGCAAGGTGCGGCCAGCTACCAGTTGGCGACGGACACGGATGTTATGCCGA
>NZ_JAUMTY010000099.1 GCF_030530965.1 Corynebacterium sp.
AGATGCAGCGTGGGATGAAGACTGGATGGGCATAGACATCATTGTGCCACCCGCCGAGGACACAACCGACGGAGATTCTCAAAACAGTCTATAACCAGCGAAAACCGCGCTTGAACGGCCTACATCTGAAGGCGCGCGCGTGCACGCGGAATTGCCTCCGCAATAACCGACGCCGACGTCGGCGCGTACCCGTCGTCGGTCTCTGCCGCAATATCAGCCGCCGACGCATGAATGGCCGCGGCTCGGACGACGGTCTCCATGAGGGCGGACAAAGGCAACTCGGCATCCGGACCGGCGTGGCCGACGCTCTCCGCAATCAAAGCCCCAGCTAGACCCGACAACACATCACCGGAGCCCGGTGTGGCCGCCCACGAACACCCGGCATCGACAACACACACTTTTACCTGCGACGACGCGCTCGCCGGAGTGTCAGACGATGAGTCCGCCAGGGCCGCGACCACCGTGGACCGACCTTTAAGCAACACCACACAGTGCAATGCTCTCGCGACCGCCGATACCGCAGGGATACGCGGGTAGTCGCTGTCCGGGTTAAGAACGTCCGTCAAGGCCTCGCGCTCCTCAGGCGACAATTCCACCGACGGTTCTGCCAGGACAGCCTTCACGACACGTCGGAATTCACCCTGGTGCGGGGTCAAAATAACGGCACCGTCGTAGTTCTTCACAGCGCGGATCAGCGGGAACGCGTCGGACCTCGAGCCGTTTCCCTCGTTCGCCCCGGTTTCGTTTCCGTCCGCTTGGCACAGAGCGGTCAACCCATCGGCGTCGATAAGAATGGGGCACACCCCTGAGGCCTCTGAGCCACACAACAGACCGTGGAGGTCATCGTAATTTCTCTTGACGCCACCGCCGGGGCCAACGACCCACGCCTGAACCCGCCCTGACGAGGCGATATCGTCAGCGGCCACGATCTCGGGATGGGCGGCAACGACCGCATCGCGGCTCTTGCCAGCAAACCGAACCATCGCGCTCGTGGCGCGAACTGCAGCCGTCGTGCACAACACAGCTGCGCCCGGGTACTCGGGGGACCCGGCCCGGATCCCCACTACCCCGCCGGTGTACTTGTCATCATGTGCCTCTGGTTCCAACGCCATCGCCGGCCACACCGCCGACGACGTCGCACCGGGTTTCGTCGCATCGGGGCCCGTCGCGAGAGCCTCCGCCGATCGTGGCACCAGCGTCACCATCCCGTCGGGCACAGCGATCTGCCGAATATCCGGCGGCGTCACCGCCCTCACGCCAGAGGCAACCAGCTCGCCATCCGCCTCGCGCTTCTCGCACTCACTGCGGCAGGCATCGCGCAACCCACAATCCGCCTGAAGAACAACCCCGCAATCGGAATTCATGGCATGGGCGCGACGAAAAGCACCAAAAGTCACGGTCGCTGCAGCCACCACATGCGGGGTGTGGGCGATGCCGGTATCCGCATCAATCCCGGACGGAATATCCACCGCCACCACCGGAATCTCCGCGTCCGCGGCCGCAGCGATCCACCTGGCCGGCTCGTCACGGAGAGGCCCATGGCCACCAATCCCCGTTACCCCGTCGATAAGAAAACACGACGAAAAACGGGCGCGATACTGCGCTAACTCCTCAGGGCTGAGGTCGGCTTCCTCAGCATCCCCGGCCTCCCCGTTCTTTCCGACGACAACCCCGCCCGACTTCTCGAACGCCCGGCGCGCCCGCTCATGAACGGACGATCCCACGCACACGGCCACCGCGTGCCACCCGCGCTGAACAAGCACAGCTCCGGCGTAGAGCGCGTCGCCCCCATTACCGCCGCTACCAGCGACAATAACCACCGCCGGAGTAAGCGGTTTCTCCTGCGGCAACCCCGGGAATCCATGCGCACCTTTATCATCCGGACCCGCTGCCCGATCATTGCCGGGCACTCCCGGCACAGTCGAGAGCCACTGCACGGTGTCTGCGACTGCCGTGGCCGCTTTCTGCATCGTTTCGTCGGGGAACGAATCGGACGCAATCA
>NZ_JAUMTY010000100.1 GCF_030530965.1 Corynebacterium sp.
TTTCTTCACCGGGCTCGCCGAGGAGGGCAAAACCAGGTGCCCGGCGCGCCTTGGAGACGAGAGCCGCGTTCCCCAGTCCCCCGTAACCGCCTTCTGCGATGGTGAAACGGGTGCCGACGCCCATCAAATCCGCCACCACGGTGCCGTCGGGTTCCGTCACGACGGTGCCATCGGGCACGGGCAGGACCAGGTCTTCACCTCGAGCTCCGTTGCGGTTGTCACCAGCCCCATTGCCGCCACGGGTTGCCTTGATATGCGGGTGGAAGTGGAAGTCGACGAGCGTGTGGACCTGGTTGCTGACCTCCAAGATGACGTCACCGCCGTGGCCGCCATTGCCTCCATCGGGGCCGCCCAGGGGGACGAATTTCTCGCGGTGAATGGACGCGCACCCATGGCCGCCATCGCCAGCGCGGACATGCAGCACAACGCGGTCAACAAACTGAGGCATGAATTCCTATCCTTCCGTGAAACGGCTCGGGTGAGCCGGATCAAGCGCTGCCGATCTTACATCTGATGATGCCGGCTGATGTCGACATCGTCGAGGGGAACCATATGGGAGCGGGTGGTGAGTTTGTGCCCCACCCACAGCGCAATGAACAGCGGTAGGCCGATATATGAGGACAGAATGGTAGAGAAACTAGACCAATCAAAGAGCGCTTGGTAGTTCTGCCCGATAATCACCACTGCGCACATCACCAGCGCAACGATCGGCCCGGCGGGGAACCAACGAGCCCGATAGGGCAGGTCAGCGGGGTCATTCCCTTGAGCGATGTAGGCGCGTCGGAAACGGTAATGACTCCACGCGATGGACATCCACGCTAGGAAACCTGCGAGGCCCGACGCATTGACCAACCACTCATACGCTGCACCTTCCCCAATCAACGACGTGAGGAAGCACAGCAAACCCACCGCCGTCGTGGCGAACAGTGCCGGCCGGGGCACGCCACGTTTCGATGTTTTTGCGAAGATGCGGGGTGCGACGCCATCCTTCGCCATCGCGTACAGCATTCGTGTCGACGCATACAGACCGGAGTTTCCCGCCGACAAGATCGAGGTCAGGATGACCGCGTTCATGATGGTCGCAGCGGCAAGAACACCCGCGTTTTGGAACACCAAGGTGAAGGGTGACACGGAAATATTGTCGACGTCGGACCGAAGGAGATTGGGGTTGGTGTACGGGATGAGGAAACCAATGACCGCAATCGCGCCGATGTAGAAAAGCATGATTCGGATGAAGACGCTGCGGATAGCGCGGGGGATATCTTTATCCGGGTTTCGTGATTCACCGGCCGCGACTCCGACGAGCTCCGTGCCTTGGAATGAGAATCCGGCGATCATGAAGACGTTGAGGATGCCTAGGAATCCCGCTTTGAACGGTGCTTCGCCGTGGGTCCAGTTGGAGAATCCTGGGGATTTTCCACCCAAGATCCCGGCGATCATGAGCACGCCTATGCCGAGGAATACGATCACCGCAACAACTTTGATGAGCGCGAACCAGAATTCGCCTTCACCATATCCCTTGACGGAGGCGATATTCAGCGAAAAGAGGAGTGCAAGGAATATCGCGGACCACACCCAACCCGGCGTCGAAGGGAACCAGAATTTCATGACCAGGGCTGCCGCTACTAGCTCTGCGGCTACGGTGATCGCCCAGTTGAACCAGTAATTCCAGCCCGTGGCGAAACCGAAAGACGGCGACACGTAGGTGCGGGCATAGTGCGCGAAGGCTCCCGACACCGGTGAATATGTCGCCATTTCCCCCAGTGACTGCATCAGCAAGAACACCATGAGACCGATGGCACCGTAGGCGACGAGGGCGCCACCGGGGCCGGCGTCGGCAATGGTGGCACCCGAGGCAACGAACAGCCCGGTACCGATCGCGCCGCCGATGGCGATCATGTTCATGTGCCGCGATTCCAACCCGCGATCCAGAGATTCGCTGTGAGGGGTTGTGGTGCTATTCCGGCTGTGGTGGCTCACGAGTTCT
>NZ_JAUMTY010000026.1:0-23737 GCF_030530965.1 Corynebacterium sp.
ATCTGCAAATCCAACGCCTGCCGCGTATCGACCACATCGATCAGCCGCGACCGCGCGTGGTCGTCGTCGAGAGTAATGCGCAGGGTAAGGCCATTGACCAGGGGTTCAAGAGACATATCAGCGACGAATGTGCCGAAGCCGCGTCGGACCTCGAGGATGTCCAGGCTCACGAGGGTTCGGATCGCTTCCCTTACCGACGACCGCGACAGTTTCAGCGATTCCACAATCGTGAGCTCGCTGGGCAGCGGGTCGCCAACCTTCAGGTGGTTATCCCGGATGTAGGCGACAATCGACTGCATGGCCACATCAGTCGCCGAGCGGGCCTCAGAACCGAAGAGCCCCGTATTGCTGCTCCGATAGCTGTTCCCATAGCTGCGGCCGGTGGCAGCGGAATGCGATTTGGTGTTGTCTTGGCCACTCACAGTGAAGCTGACCGCTCCTTCATTGCCGGATTCGTGTCGTGTACAAGGGTTCGTACGAGGACTATTTCTACAGGAATTATTGTCCTGTACGAAGACGGAATATGTATGGGAATTGCGTATTCGGGGGTATCGGGGGTTTAGTGCCGACGTTTGTTTCGCGGGGTCGTGAAACGTTCGGCCGACGAAGTTCCCGATCTGCGAAATCACGCAACCATGAAACGACGGGACCACCGTCGGAAATTAACAGTGATCCCGAATTCGTTTGCTCTTCGAGTCTTACAGCCCCTGGCTGACCTGATCAATCAGGTTCTGGGTGAAGTCCTTCGGCTGTGGCTTCACGAAGAAGGTGCCGTCGGTGGCCTTAGCGACCGTGTCGCCCGCACTCACTGTTTCCCCGTCGGGGAGCTGGAACTGTACGTTGTCGCGAGTCTCAAAGGTCGGCTTGACGTAGTCGCCACCCTCAATCCACTGCTTCAGTGCAGCTTCGCTGGTGCTGGAACCGCTGTGGACGTGCGATTCGACGATGTCGACGTTGGACATATCAGCGGGTGGGGGAAGAACGATCATTGATAACTCCTTCAATGAGGCGGTAAAACTTCAAATGTGCATCACACGGGGTCACATGCATCACGCATGGTCATGTGGTGCAGGCACAACCGCGCACGAAGAATGCGCACCAATTTTGCGCAGGTAAAACGCACGCTGGAAATTGTGCCGATTATGCTTTTCTACTATAGACGCAGATGTATGACAATCCTTCTTTTTGTAAATCGAAGCATTTGAGGTCGATGGCAAGCCGACGGCAGGCCTAATTGCCGACGACGGGGCGGTGACGTTCAAGCGCCGACTCGAACGTCGGAACTGAGCCGGCCTAAACGCGGCCCCAAACGTCGTCGATTTTGAAAATGTGCACTTGGTGTGTAGTCTCCACCGAGGAACTTTAGGATAGTTCACGTTTCACCACAGACCGTCGGTCCTCAGGGAAATCTGAGCGAAGTGTTGCTCATCCGAGTGACGGCCCACGCAGGAGACAACGCGAACGCAAAGTATTCATCACCACGCTCCAGGTTCGAGCCGGATACAAGGTTTCAGCCGGGGAGTGCGAAGTTCAGAGCATTATCGACGCGAACGTCGTAAGACCCTGACACGAAATAGAGAGTGATGAACGAATTGCGCGCCCCGCCTCCTGTGCGGGGCGTTACTCATTGGGTCTCCCCGACGGTGAAACTTACCGAAGGAAGGAGGCGAGAGTACATGGCCAACCCGAAGAACACTGCAGCTGTCAAGGAGCTCACTGCGCGTTTCCAGAACGCAAGCAGTGCAATCCTGACGGAATACCGCGGTCTGTCCGTTACTGAGATGACAGAGCTGCGCAAGGAACTTGGCGCTGAGGTTGAATACTCCGTCGCCAAGAACACCATGATCAAGCTCGCCGCACGCGAAGCTGGCGTCGAAGGTCTTGACGAAGAACTTCTTAACGGCCCCACTGCTATTGCATTTATCAATGGCGAAGCGGTCGATGCCGCGAAGGCAATGAAGAAGTTCGGCGCAGACCACGACGCTTTCGTGGTTAAAGGCGGAACAATGGATGGTTCGGCTCTCACAGCCGAGCAGGTCCAGCAGCTCGCGGACATGGACAACCGCGAGACCACACTGTCCAAGATCGCCGGTGGATTCAACGGCGTTCTGGCGAACGTTGCGTCCTTGCTGGGCGCACCGCATTCCGAGATGGCACGCCTGGCCGCGGCCCTCGAGGAGAAGAAGTAAACACTGTCGGTTCGCCGCCGACAGGCGGGTACGGAACCTCCCACACGAAGACGCGTAGAAAGGAAGCCATATCATGGCTAAGTACACCAACGAAGAGCTCATCGAAGCTTTCAAGGAAATGACCCTCGTTGAGCTCACCGAGTTCAAGAACCTCTTCGAAGAGACCTTCGACGTCACCGCTGCTGCTCCGGTTGCAGTTGCTGCTGCAGGCGCTGCCGGCGGCGAAGCTGCTGCTGAGGAAGAGAAGGACGAGTTCGACGTCGTGCTCGAGGACGCTGGCGCCAAGAAGATCGGCGTTATTAAGGTCGTCCGCGAGGTCGTCTCCGGCCTGGGTCTGAAGGAAGCTAAGGACCTCGTTGAGTCCGCTCCGAAGGCTATCCTCGAAGGTGCCTCCAAGGACGACGCCGAGGCTGCCAAGACCAAGCTTGAAGAGGCTGGCGCCAAGGTTTCCCTCAAGTAAGACAGGGATATGCGCGATTAACTCAGCGCAACGCGCAGCGCACCAACTTCCGACCGTTACGGTGCAGGAACGGTGCGCGGCGTAAATACCGCAAACAGGGGCTTCCCAACACGGGAGGCCCCTGTTTTGTCATATGTACTAGGGTGTTGGCGCTAGGGTAGTGGTGTAGGTGCCCAGTTAGTCCGCGCGACGTTCCACCGCGCCCCACCGCGGAGCTGCACGCCAAGTCCCGCGCCCCCACCACAGAGTGATAAAAAACCATTAGACATGGTGCCATAACTAGTATAAGATAGTCCGTTGCGCTGGATCCCCGTGCACAGATTTCTTTTTAGGCCTTGTACCAATTCCTTCAAAAACAGGATTTGACAAGGTCCTTTAGTGATATCCAACCACGGATGATCCGCTTTTTGGAAGAAGACACTCACTCTTTTCACGCAGGCAAACCACAGCGAGCACGGTCACCCCGCGTGAGGTGCTGGAAGGACCCATCTTGGCAGTCTCCCGCCAGACCAGTTTAACGTCCGGAATCCCCGGCGCGACGAAACGCTACTCGTTCGCGAAGATTAAAGAGCCGATCGAGGTCCCTGGCCTCCTCGATCTGCAGCGCGACTCGTTCGCGTGGCTTATTGGCGCACCCGAATGGCGCGCTAAGAAGCAGGCTGAGTCCGAAGAAGGCGCGCGTATTACCAGCGGCCTGGAGGACATCCTAGAGGAGTTGTCTCCCATTGAGGACTACTCCGGCAACATGTCCCTCACCCTATCCGAGCCCCGCTTCGACGACGTCAAGAACACGATCGATGAAGCCAAGGATAAGGACATTAACTACTCCGCCCCGCTCTATGTGACGGCGGAATTCACCAACGCCATGTCTGGCGAAATTAAAAGCCAGACCGTCTTCATTGGCGATTTCCCAATGATGACGGACAAAGGCACGTTCATTATTAACGGTACCGAGCGTGTCATCGTGTCCCAGTTGGTTCGCTCTCCTGGCGTGTACTTCGACGAGTCCATCGACAAGTCGACCGAGCGCCCGCTGCACTCCGTCAAGGTCATCCCTTCCCGCGGTGCATGGTTGGAGTTCGACATCGACAAGCGCGACACCGTCGGCGTCCGCATCGACCGTAAGCGTCGTCAGCCTGTCACTGTGCTGTTGAAGGCTTTGGGCTTGTCGACGCAGGACATCACGGATCGTTTCGGTTTCTCCGAACTCATGATGTCCACCCTCGAGCATGATGGCGTCGCTAATACCGACGAAGCTCTCCTGGAGATCTACCGCAAGCAGCGTCCGGGTGAGTCACCCACGCGCGATTCCGCTCAGGCTTTGCTGGACAACAGCTTCTTCAACCCGAAGCGGTATGACCTGGCGAAGGTTGGCCGCTACAAGGTGAACCGCAAGCTCGGTTTGGGCGGCGGCTCCACCACGGGCGAGCACACGCTGACCGAAGAAGACATCCTGACCACCATTGAGTACTTGGTGCGTCTGCACGCCGGTGAGCGGACGATGGAATCGCCCGACGGCACCGAGCTGATGATCACCACCGACGATATCGACCACTTCGGTAACCGACGCCTCCGCACCGTCGGCGAGCTGGTCCAGAACCAGGTTCGCGTCGGCCTGTCCCGTATGGAGCGTGTTGTGCGTGAGCGCATGACCACGCAGGACGCGGAATCCATCACGCCGACCTCGCTGATCAACGTGCGTCCCGTGTCGGCCGCGATCCGTGAGTTCTTCGGAACGTCGCAGTTGTCGCAGTTCATGGACCAGAACAACTCCCTGTCTGGCCTGACACACAAGCGCCGTCTGTCCGCTCTTGGACCTGGCGGTCTGTCCCGTGAGCGCGCCGGCCTGGACGTTCGTGACGTCCACGCCTCGCACTACGGCCGCATGTGCCCCATTGAGACGCCTGAGGGTCCGAACATTGGATTGATCGGCTCCCTCGCGTCCTACGCACGCGTTAACCCGTTCGGCTTCATCGAGACGCCGTACCGTCGCGTCGAAAATGGGCAGGCCACCGACGTTGTCGACTACCTCACCGCTGATGAGGAAGACCGGCACATCGTCGCGCAGGCCAACACGAAGATGGACTCCGAGGGCCGCTTCGTTGAGGACACCGTCGAGGTCCGCATGAAAGGCGGAAACGTCGAGGTCGTCCCCGCAAGCGAAGTGGACTACATGGATGTGTCCCCGCGCCAGATGGTGTCTGTGGCTACCGCCATGATTCCGTTCCTGGAGCACGACGACGCCAACCGTGCCCTCATGGGCGCGAATATGCAGCGCCAGGCTGTGCCGCTGCTGCGCAACGAAGCGCCCTTCGTCGGCACCGGTATGGAACTGCGCGCCGCCCACGATGCCGGCGATGTTGTGATCGCTCGCCGCTCGGGCGTCGTCGAAACTGTGTGTGCAGACTTCATCACCACACTTGGCGACGACGGCCAGCGCGACACCTTCCTCCTGCGCAAGTTTGAGCGCACCAACCAGGGGACCTGCTACAACCAGAAGCCCCTCGTTGAGGCCGGCGACCGCATTGAAGAGGGGCAAGCCCTCGCCGACGGCCCCGGCACCGAGAACGGTGAGATGGCTCTTGGCCGTAACCTCCTCGTGGCGTTCATGCCATGGGAAGGCCACAACTACGAGGACGCCATCATCCTCAACCAGCGGATTGTGGAGGAAGATGTCCTCACCTCAATCCACATTGAGGAACACGAGATCGACGCCCGCGACACCAAGCTGGGGCCAGAGGAAATCACCCGCGATATCCCGAACGCTTCGGAAGATATCCTCGCTGACCTCGACGAACGCGGCATCGTCCGCATCGGCGCCGACGTTCGCGACGGCGATATCCTCGTCGGTAAGGTCACCCCGAAGGGTGAAACCGAGCTGACGCCGGAAGAGCGCCTCCTTCGTGCCATCTTCGGCGAGAAGGCCCGCGAAGTGCGCGACACCTCCATGAAGGTTCCGCACGGCGAAACAGGCAAGGTCATCGGCGTTCGCGTGTTCTCCCGCGAAGACGACGACGACCTCGCGCCCGGTGTTAACCAGATGGTTCGCGTGTACGTCGCCCAGAAGCGCAAGATCCAGGACGGCGATAAGCTCTCCGGCCGCCACGGCAACAAGGGTGTCGTCGGCAAGATTTTGCCTGCTGAGGACATGCCGTTCCTGCCCGACGGAACGCCGGTTGACGTCATTCTGAACACGCACGGTGTGCCGCGTCGTATGAACATCGGCCAGGTGCTGGAACTTCACCTCGGTATGCTCGCGAAATCCGGGTGGAAGGTTGACCCCGAGTCCCAGGACCCCGCGATCAAAGCCATGCTGGAAACGCTGCCGGAGGACCTCTACGACGTCCCCGCCGATTCCCGCGTTGCCACCCCGGTGTTCGACGGCACGACCAACGAAGAGCTGTCCGGACTGATGCGCTCCTCGCGGCCCAACCGCGACGGCGACCAAATGGTCAACGAATTCGGCAAATCCACCCTGATCGACGGCCGGACGGGCGAGCCCTTCCAGCAGCCGATCTCCGTGGGCTACATGTACATGCTGAAGCTGCACCACCTGGTCGACGAGAAGATCCACGCGCGCTCCACCGGCCCGTACTCCATGATCACCCAGCAGCCGCTCGGTGGTAAGGCACAGTTCGGTGGCCAGCGCTTCGGTGAGATGGAAGTGTGGGCCATGCAGGCCTACGGCGCCGCCTACACGCTGCAGGAACTCCTGACCATCAAATCCGACGACGTCGTCGGTCGTGTCAAGGTGTACGAAGCCATCGTGAAGGGCGACAACATCCCCGACCCGGGAATTCCGGAGTCCTTCAAGGTGTTGCTCAAAGAGCTGCAGTCTCTGTGCCTCAACGTTGAGGTCCTCTCCGCCGACGGAACCCCGGTTGACCTGGGTGCCGACGATGACGATCTCGACCAAGCCAACGCATCCTTGGGTATTAACCTCTCCCGCGACGAGCGCTTCGACGCTGACGCGGTGTAGAGACCTCCCAACTAGTAACCAGTAATCATCCGAACAACCCTCGTGAACGAGGGGAAAGGACGTTACGTGCTCGACGTCAATCTTTTCGACGAGCTCCGCATCGGTCTCGCCACGGCCGATGACATCCGTCGCTGGTCACACGGCGAGGTCAAGAAGCCCGAGACCATCAACTACCGCACCCTCAAACCCGAGAAGGACGGCCTGTTCTGCGAACGCATCTTCGGGCCAACCCGCGACTGGGAATGTGCCTGCGGTAAATACAAGCGAGTCCGCTACAAGGGCATCGTCTGTGAACGCTGCGGCGTGGAAGTGACCAAATCCAAGGTCCGCCGCGAGCGCATGGGCCACATCGAGCTGGCCGCGCCCGTCACCCACATCTGGTACTTCAAGGGCGTGCCCTCACGCCTCGGGTACCTGCTGGACCTCGCGCCGAAAGATCTGGAAAAGATCATCTACTTCGCCGCGAACATCATCACTTCGGTGGACGAGGAGGCCCGTCACACGGACCAAGAAACCCTCGAAGCCGACATGTTCATGGAGAAGAAAGAGGTCGAGGCTGACCGCGACGAAGAGCTCGCGGAGCGCCAGCAGAAGCTGGAAGAGGACCTCAAAGAGCTCGAGTCCAACGGTGCGAAAGCCGATGCCAAGCGCAAGGTTCAGAACGCCGCTGAGCGCGAGATGCGCCACATTCGTGAGCGTGCCGAGCGTGAAATCGACCGCCTCGACGAGATCTGGAACACGTTCATCAAGCTTGCCCCCAAGCAGATGATCGTCGACGAAACCATCTACTCCGAGCTCGTTGACCGCTACGAGGACTACTTCACCGGCGGCATGGGTGCAGAAGCCATCCAGACGCTGATCAAGAACTTTGACCTCGAAGCTGAAGCGGAGAAACTCAGCGAGGTTATCCGCGACGGCAAAGGACAAAAGCAGGTCCGCGCGCTCAAGCGCCTGCGCGTTGTCGCTGCCTTCCTGCGCTCCGGTAACGATCCGGCAGCGATGGTGCTGGATGCCATCCCGGTGATCCCGCCCGAGCTTCGCCCGATGGTTCAGCTCGACGGTGGCCGGTTCGCAACGTCGGACCTCAACGATCTGTACCGTCGCGTCATCAACCGCAACAACCGCCTGAAGCGCATGATCGACCTCGGCGCGCCCGAGATCATCGTGAACAACGAGAAGCGCATGCTTCAGGAATCCGTCGACGCCCTCTTCGACAACGGACGTCGTGGACGCCCCGTCACGGGCCCCGGCAACCGTCCGCTGAAGTCGCTCTCTGACCTGCTGAAAGGTAAGCAGGGCCGCTTCCGTCAGAACCTGCTGGGTAAGCGTGTCGACTACTCTGGCCGTTCGGTGATTATCGTCGGCCCGCAGTTGAAACTGCACCAGTGCGGCCTGCCGAAGCTCATGGCGTTGGAGCTGTTCAAGCCATTCGTCATGAAGCGCCTGGTGGAGAAGTCCTATGCGCAGAACATTCGCTCCGCGAAGCGGATGGTGGAGCGGCAGCGTCCCGAAGTGTGGGACGTCCTCGAAGAAGCCATCGCGGAACACCCCGTCATGCTCAACCGCGCGCCGACGCTGCACCGCCTGGGTATTCAGGCGTTCGAGCCGGTGCTCGTCGAGGGTAAAGCTATCCAGCTGCACCCCTTGGCATGTGAGGCCTTCAACGCCGACTTCGACGGTGACCAGATGGCTGTCCACCTGCCGCTGTCCGCGGAAGCGCAGGCTGAGGCTCGCGTGCTGATGCTCGCCTCCAACAACATTCTGTCCCCGGCATCCGGTAAACCACTGGCCATGCCGCGTCTGGACATGGTGACCGGCCTGTACTTCCTCACCCTGGAAAAGAGCGAGGACCAGCTCGGTGGCGAAGGTGCCTACCACGAAGCCGACGAGAACGGCCCGAAGCGTGGCACCTACTCGTCTTTCGCCGAGGCCCTCATGGCGCGCGACCGCGGAGTACTTGGCCTCCAGGCACCGATCGAGGTTCGCATCAGCCACCTCCGCCCACCGGAGGACATCGAGGCAGAACTGTTCCCCGACGGATGGCAGCGCGGCCAGAAGTGGACCGCCCACACCACCCTCGGACGCATCATGTTCAACGAACTGCTGCCGTGGAACTACCCGTTCGTCAACGGTGTCATGGCGAAGAAGGCGCAGGCCGTCATCATCAACGACCTCGCTGCACGGTACCCGATGATCACCGTCGCGCAGACCGTCGACAAGATGAAGGACGCCGGCTTCTACTGGGCAACCCGGTCCTGTGTCACCATCTCCATGGACGACGTGCTCGTTCTCCCCAACAAGGAAGAAATCCTGCAGCGGTACGAGAAGCAGGCTGCGACCATCGAGAAGAAGCTCGCCCGAGGCAAGATCAACAACGAAGAGCGCTACCGCTCCCTCGTTGACCTGTGGAAGGAATGCACCGACTTCGTTGGTGAGTCCGTCGAAAAGATCTACCCCGACGACAACCCGATCCCGATGATCGTGAAGTCCGGTGCCGCCGGTAACATGCGCCAGATCTGGACGCTGGCCGGCATGAAGGGCATGGTCACGAACTCGCGTGGTGACTACATCACCCGCCCGATCAAGACCTCCTTCCGCGAGGGCCTGTCGGTGTTGGAGTACTTCAACAACTCGCACGGTTCGCGTAAGGGCCTGGCCGACACCGCTCTGCGTACCGCCGATTCCGGTTACCTCACGCGTCGTCTTGTCGACGTTGCTCAGGACGTTATCGTGCGCGAAGACGACTGTGGCACTCTTAAGGGCCTTACGGTCGACGTCGCGAAGCCGGTGTTGGATGCCGAGGGCAACGAGACGGGAGAATTCACCCGCGCTGAATTCTTGGAGACCGCGCTGATCGGCCGTTACCTGGCCAAGGACGCTGTCAACGACAAGGGCGACGTTATCTACGAGCGTGGCGCTTTCGTCGGCGATGCGGAAGCCAAGAAGATGGTTGCCGAGGGCGTGCGGAACGCTACTGTCCGGACCGTCATGATGTGTGAAACCGCCACCGGCGTGTGTGCGACCTGTTACGGACGGTCCATGGCCACCGGCCAAAAGGTGGACATCGGAGAAGCCGTCGGTATCGTCGCCGCACAGTCCATTGGTGAGCCCGGTACACAGCTGACCATGCGTACGTTCCACCAAGGTGGTGTCGGTGGCGACATCACCGGTGGTCTGCCTCGTGTTCAGGAGCTCTTCGAAGCCCGCGTGCCGAAGAACCAGGCGCCGATCGCGTCCGCTGACGGCACGATCAAGCTTGAGGACGACGGTAACTTCTACACGCTGACCATCACGCCTGACGAAGGCCAGGACGAGGTCGTGTACGAGAAGCTGTCGAAGCGCCAGGGTTTGGCAGTGACCCAGGAACCCGGTGGGTTCGAGCACCAGCTGCGTACTGGCGACCATGTTGTCGCAGGCCAGCCGCTGTTGCGTGGTGCTCCCGATCCGCACGAAGTCCTTCAGGTCGAGGGTGTGCAGGGTGTGCAGAAGCACCTCATTGAACAGGTGCAGAAGGTCTACCGTGACCAGGGTGTGGCGATCCACGACAAGCACATCGAGATTATCGTCCGCCAGATGCTGCGTCGCGTGACTGTTGTCGAGTCAGGAGACACCGAGTTCCTGCCGGGCAGCCTGGTTGACCGGAACGAGGCGCAAGCTGTTAACAAGGCCATCCATGAGAATGGTGGTCAGGGTGCCTCCTTCCGTCAGGAGATCATGGGCATCACCAAGGCGTCGTTGGCCACGGAATCCTGGTTGTCGGCGGCGTCGTTCCAGGAGACCACTCGTGTCCTGACCGATGCGGCGATCAACAAGCGGTCCGATAAGCTCATCGGGCTGAAGGAGAACGTGATCATCGGTAAGCTCATTCCGGCTGGTACGGGCATCTCCCGCTACCGGAACATCTCGGTTGAGCCGACCGAGGAGGCCCGTGCGCAGGCGTTCTCCATGAACACCAGCTACGGCGACGGCTTCTACGGCGAAGACGGTGCGTACGGCGAATTCACCGGCGCGGCCGTTCGCCTGGATGACCAGGGCTTTGATGGAGGCTTCGGCGACATTAGCTAGGTGAGCCTTTGAAGGGTGGTTCGTTGCTGGCGGGCCGGTTAGCCAGCCAGCCAGCCGCCGGTGTGCTGCCTCTCAGAAAATGATTTTTCGGCAAATGCCCGGGTGCGAGGTATCTCGCACCCGGGCATTTTCTGTTTTTAATTGGATTTTGGCATCTCTTGTTAGGTTTTCCGTCGGAGAGAGCGAAGGCCTAGTTCCTAGTGCATCGAAGGGGAAAATTCGTTCCGTATGCTACTTATACCGGCCTGTGCACGGGAGGCCTCACCAATTCGTGCCCGGTAAGCCCCACGGCACGTGCATAGCAGGCCCCACGGCAAGGAAAAACCACTCACCTAACCTCACCAGACCTATAAACGACCTATGAAAAGCAATCCAGACCTCTCGAATGTCAAAGAAATCTTCACATCCGTAATGTCGTCGCCGGGAAAAGTCACCGTCGTCGGCTCGCTCAACGTCGATCTGACTGCACGGGTCGAGGAATTCCCAGCTCCCGGGGCAACGGTCCCGGCCTCTGACCTGACGTATGGCCCCGGCGGTAAGTCCTCGAATCAGGCGGTCGCGGCGTCGAAAATTGGGGCGGATGTCGCGATGGTGGGCGCGGTTGGCCACGATGCTTACGGGAGCTTTGTGCAGCGAAGTTTGGGGGATGCGGGGGTCGATACGTCGAGGGTTGTGGCTCGCGATTTGCCCACCGGGACCGCGCTGATCACGGTGAATGCGGCTGGTGAGAACACGATCGTGTACTCGGCGGGCGCGAATCGGAGCGTGTCGCGGGCGGACCTGCAGGAGGCTGCGGATGTTCTGCAGTCTGCGGATGTTGTGGCGCTCGGCTTTGAGTCGCCCGCGAGTGTGGTTGCGGCCGCGATCGATGTCGCTCGCTCTGCTTCCGACGGAAATACTGAAACAAGCGCGCACGCCGACCAACACGATGCGCCCCATCAACGCCGGAACAATGGTCGCGATGTCCGAGGAACTCGCCGTTCACCGCAGATTATTTTGAATTATTCTCCAATTATCGACGTCGACCCGGCGCTGTTGACCGGTGTCGATATCGTGGTCGTGAATGAGATTGAGCTGCGGGCTCTGGGGGAGCGGTATGAATTCTCCCAATTGCCGACGCAGGAACGAGGGGGATTGGCTAACGTAGCCGGATCTAAGGTCGACGAACATGCCGACGCAAAGCCCGCGGACGTGCCTACCGTGCACGACCCCGAAGACGGCATGGCTAAAGAAGATAGTGCCGGCGAAAATGACCTGTTCACGACGGCGAGACGAATAGTCGCCACGATGGGCCTCCGAGGCTTGATTGTGACGCTCGGCCCGGAGGGCTGTTTTGTTGTGGAGTGTGAGGATTCTTTAGATAGCGGTGACGGTAATCCGACGAGTGACGCGGACCGGAGTGATTGCGCCAACCAAACCGACACCGTCCCCACTACTAATGGCGTGTATGTGCAGGGATATCCAGTCGAAGCAGTCGATTCAACCGGGTGCGGCGATTGCTTTATGGGGACGGTCGCCGCATCGATAGCCTCCGGACAAAGTCTGCTGGATTCCGCCAGGTTGGCAACCTTCGTTGCATCTCGCGCCGCGACCAAGCAGGGTGCTCAAAGTTCATATTCCTCGGCCGACGAACTCGCAGACCAGCTCAAACTCGACCCATTGAACCAGTAAACACGGAGCTGATCGACAGGACGATTGATGGGCGAGCTCGACGGTCACCCATCACCGCACACACCACCCCCGTCGAGAATTCTTCGTATCAGGGAACATTTCGGGCTTCAGCGGAACACATCAAATAGAGGCCGAGAGCGAGCGTCGACAAGCCTAATAAGAACGGCACCAACGACAAACGGTCTGCAACGGACACCGCACTCGGCCACCGCACTACAACCGTCCCGAAGACCCCGAAGGAATCGTCATGACTTATCCCCACAACTCGAGCAGCCCCTATCAGGGATCCAGCGACCCTTACTCGGGATCCCCCGCCGGTTTCGGCGCGCCTGGTTCCGGGGAGGGCGGAATGCCGGCCACCTATGAAAGCGGCCAGGTGGACTCAGCATTTGGCGGTCAGTATGGCAATGCGGGCCAATATGCGCAGCCCAACCAGTGGAATCAGGGTTCGCCGCAGTTCGGCAACGGCATGAACGGCATGGGCTCGGTCCCGCAGGGTCGGCAGAAGAGCAAAGTAGTCGCCGCCGTGCTCGCGTTTTTCCTGGGCGGCTTCGGAGCGCACAATTTCTACCTCGGGTATATCGGGGTCGCCTGCGCCCAGCTCGCAATCCTGTTGATTAGCGTTCCTTTGATGTTCGTTGTTGTCGGTTTCTTTACCGACGCGGCCCTCTCCATCTGGGTTTTGGTCGAATTCATCATGATCCTCGCTGGTTCGGCGCGCTTCGCAACCGACGCCAACGGCGTGCCTGTTCGTTAAAGCCGAAGCGTTCCGGAGGCAATTTTCCGACGAAGCGTGCCGACGAAGACGGCGTGCTGACTGGAACGCGAACGCTCCATCAATCGGAACGTGAGCGCTCCATTAACCGGAGCACGTAAAACGCAACCGAACGGAGGTGCGGTGAGTCTGTGAGGCGCGCAGTGGTCGATTAGAATAATTACCCGGAATGCGATCAACCTAACAGGTAAGGCTCACCATGACTCCCGACGACAACTCCTGGAAGCATTCAAGCAACGACCGCTCTGACGGCGGGGGCAATGACGGCTCGGATGACACGAGGCGTGATAATTCAGCCGACGACGCACATCGCCAGAATCAAAGTGCCGACGACGCCACCGCCAACGAAAACCAACACGACGGTGGCCAAGGCAACGACGCTGCTGGTGAGAGCGCCCAAGCCACGGAAGGAAGTAATTCGTCGGCAGGAACGTCCGACGCTCAATCCGCCGGGAGTCACTCGTCGGAAGAGGATTTTGAAACCCGCGAATGGCAGCCAGTCCAAGCGTGGAGTGAAGTCCGGAACCCCGACGGGAGTGTGTCTCCTCGGTCGGGCGGGCCGTGGGGTAATTCCCAGCAATGGAACAACGCCGGCAACGGTGGGGGAAACGGCTGGAACAACGCCGGCAATACCGGGTGGAACAACGGGGGTGGCCAGCAGTGGAACGGGGGCGCCCCGGGCGGTTGGAATGGTCAGCCGGGCCAGGGTCAGTACGGTAGCCAGTATGGTGCTGCTCAGAATGGGACTGGCCAGTGGAATAATTCCCAGGGGCAGCCGGGTCAATATGGCCAGCAAGGGCAATATGGACAGGGTCAGTACAACCAACAGCCCCAGTACAACCAACACGCTCAGTACGGTCAGGGGCAGTCGGGCGGCTCGAGTGCTGTCGGGTCGCAGGGGGAGTCCGGCCAGTCGGGCTCATCGATCTGGAAGGTTCTGCTTCCTATCATCCTCATCCTGGTCGTGGTCGCCGCGCTGATCGGAGCGCTGATGTGGAAGCCGTGGGAAAAGCTCAGTAACGACGGTGGCGCGCCCGGCAGTGAATCGTCGGCAATCCCGGAAGAACCGAGCAACGGGCCCACAGAAGAAACGACGACGGAGCCCGAGGACACCGAAACCACCACGGAAGACACCACCACCGAACGGACAACCACTACAACGACAACGTCGAGTAACCACACGGGCACTGACATCCCAGGGTTGGGCCGCCAAGGATTTACGGCTAACAGCGCTGCAACCTGTAATGCCGACGACGAATGGGTGTACGCGGGCATTAATGAGGACGGCGACAAAGTGGTCATCTGCCAGGTAGGGGACACCGACGGGTTCTACTACCGCGGTTGGTACCATGGCGGCGCGCTCGAACGAGATGTGACGAGCCGCGGCTCCGATGGGAGGTCGTACACGATGAAGAGCGGTGGAACCGTGATCAACATCGACGGATCCACCTTGAATGTTGTGCAGAACGGTAAGACCGTTTCTTCCTCCGTGTTTGACGGAGTCGCCACGCGGGAACCGGATTGGGGATAACCGTGTTCCTCGAACATCCGGCCACCAAATAGCCGACGCCCGACGGGCGCCTGGCTAGCGAACGCTCGACCCCACCCGCCGTCGATGTAACCGGCGCCCCACGCCCAAATCCCACCGGTTTCCCACCACAAGTTTGGGAAAAATCCAGGTTATCGCTTAAACTGGAGCGCTGTGTCCGCCACGTGCGGGCGGGACAAACGTCCACCGTAGGCCAGCGAGAGCGGCTGACTCGTTCACGTACGCTCAAAAACCGCTGGTCACGGCGTTAAAAATTTCTTCCGAAAAGTCGCCTAGCGCAACGTCGGAAAGAAGTTTTTAGCACCACGGAATGAGCTTGCAAAGGCAGGTGCGAGCGGCAAGTAAGCACCCCGCCTGCACGGGCACTATGCCAGTGAGCGAGTGAAAAACCCGGTTTTGTTGTAATTTCCATCACACCCCGGGAATGAACCGCAAACGCGTCAAAGAAACATAGAAAGTCGGTACATGCCTACTATTCAGCAGCTGGTCCGCAAGGGCCGCAAGGACAAGAAGGCCAAGGTGAAGACCGCGGCCCTCAAGGGATCACCGCAGCGCCGCGGTGTGTGCACCCGTGTCTACACCACGACCCCGAAGAAGCCGAACTCCGCCCTCCGTAAGGTTGCGCGTGTTCGTCTGACCTCTGGTATTGAGGTTTCCGCTTACATCCCCGGTGAGGGCCACAACCTGCAGGAGCACTCCATGGTGCTCGTTCGCGGTGGCCGTGTGAAGGACCTCCCAGGTGTCCGCTACCGCATCATCCGCGGCTCCCTCGACACCCAGGGAGTTAAGGATCGTAAGCAGGCACGTTCTCGCTACGGTGCGAAGAAGGAGAAGTAATTCATGCCACGTAAAGGTCCAGCACCCGCACGTCAGCTTCCGAAAGACCCGGTATATGGCGATACCATCGTCTCGCAGCTGATCAACAAGGTCCTCGTCGATGGCAAGAAGTCCACCGCCGAGCGCATCGTCTACGGAGCCCTCGAATCCTGCCGTGAGAAGACCGGCACCGACCCGGTTCTCACCCTGAAGAAGGCTCTTGACAACGTCAAACCCACCCTCGAAGTGCGTTCACGCCGCGTTGGTGGCGCAACCTACCAGGTCCCGGTCGAGGTTCGCCCTGGCCGTGCAACCACCCTGGCACTGCGTTGGCTGGTTATGTTCACCCGCCAGCGTCGCGAAAACACCATGACCGAGCGTCTCGCCGCAGAGATCCTGGACGCATCCAACGGCCTCGGCGCATCCGTGAAGCGTCGTGAAGACACTCACAAGATGGCTGAAGCCAACCGCGCATTCGCGCACTACCGCTGGTAATCACCTCTCCGGCGTAGCCAGACCAAGAATTACACGCAGGCCCGCCACCATCGGATCGCCACGATCGACTGGTTCCGGTGAGTGGGCCACCAAACTACGAGTTGGGGTACACAGTGGCACAAAAAGTGCTTTCTGACCTTCATAAGGTCCGCAACATCGGCATCATGGCCCACATTGATGCCGGAAAGACCACCGTAACCGAACGAATCCTCTACTACACGGGTATCAACCGCAAAGTCGGTGAGACCCACGATGGTGCTTCCACCACTGACTGGATGGAGCAGGAGAAAGAGCGCGGCATCACGATTACGTCCGCCGCGGTCACCTGTTTCTGGAAAGACAACCAGATCAACATCATCGACACCCCCGGCCACGTCGACTTCACCGTCGAGGTTGAGCGTTCACTTCGCGTCCTCGACGGAGCCGTCGCCGTGTTCGACGGTAAGGAAGGTGTTGAGCCGCAGTCCGAGCAGGTGTGGCGCCAGGCCGCTAAGTACGACGTCCCACGCATTTGCTTCGTCAACAAGATGGACAAGCTGGGCGCGGACTTCTACTACACCGTCGACACCATCGTCGACCGCCTCCACGCAAAGCCGCTGGTCATGCAGCTCCCCATCGGTGCTGAAGATGACTTCGACGGCGTCGTTGACCTGATCAACATGAACGCCATTACCTGGCGCGGCAAGGTCGACGTCGGAGCAGAGCCCACCATCGAGGAAATCCCGGACGACCTCAAAGACAAGGCCGACGAGTACCACGAGAAGCTGCTCGAGGCCGTCGCCGAGTCCGACGAAGAGCTCATGGAGAAGTACTTCGCCGGTGAGGAACTCACCACCGACGAGATCCACGAGGCCATCCGCAAGATGGTTGTGAACTCCGAGATCTTCCCCGTGTTCTGTGGTTCCGCCTACAAGAACAAGGGTGTTCAGCCGCTGCTCGACGCCATTAACTGGTACTTGCCGACGCCTCTCGACGTCGGAGAGGTTCACGGCCACAAGGTCGGCGACGAGTCCGTCGAGCTGACACGCCACCCCTCCGTGGATGCGCCATTCTCGGCGTTGGCGTTCAAGATCGCCGCCCACCCGTTCTTCGGTAAGCTGACGTTCGTTCGCGTGTACTCCGGTTCCGTCGAGCCTGGCCAGCAGGTCATGAACTCGACCAAGGGCCACAAGGAGCGCATCGGCAAGCTCTTCCAGATGCACGCCAACAAAGAGAACCCGATGGACGTCGCCAAGGCCGGAAACATCTACGCTTTCATCGGCCTGAAAGACACCACCACCGGTGATACCCTGTGTGACGCCAATGACCAGATCATCCTGGAGTCCATGGACTTCCCGGATCCGGTTATTGAGGTGGCCATCGAGCCGAAGTCCAAGGCTGACCAGGAGAAGCTCGGTATCGCTATTCAGCGCCTCGCTGAAGAGGACCCGACATTCACCGTCAAGCTCGACGAAGAGACCGGCCAGACCGTCATCGGCGGTATGGGCGAGCTCCACCTCGACGTCCTTGTTGACCGCATGAAGCGCGAATTCAAGGTCGAGGCGAACGTGGGTGCCCCGCAGGTTGCGTACCGCGAGACCATCCGCAAGCCCGTCGAGAAGTACGAATACACCCACAAGAAGCAGACCGGTGGTTCGGGTCAGTTCGCTAAGGTCATTATCTCGCTGGAGCCCTACGCTCCCAACCCGGACGAGCTCGAAGAGGGCGAGTCCGCGACCTACAAGTTCGAGAACGCCGTTACCGGTGGCCGCGTGCCGAAGGAATACATTCCTTCTGTCGACGCCGGTATCCAGGACGCCATGCAGTACGGTACGCTGGCCGGATTCCCGCTGGTCAACATCAAGGCCACGCTTGTCGACGGCCAGTACCACGAGGTTGACTCCTCTGAAATGGCCTTCAAGATCGCCGGTGCTCAGGCGCTCAAGGAAGCCGTTCAGAAGGCGAAGCCGGTTCTGCTCGAGCCGATGATGGCTGTGGACGTCATCACTCCTGAGGAGTACATGGGCGAGGTCATCGGCGACGTCAACGCACGTCGTGGCCAGGTCCACTCCATGGAGGACCGTTCCGGCGCCAAGGTCGTTAAGGCCACGGTTCCGCTGTCGTCCATGTTCGGCTACGTTGGTGACCTCCGCTCGAAGACGCAGGGTCGTGCAAACTACACCATGATCTTCGACTCCTACGCGGAAGTTCCGACGAACGTCGCGCAGGAGATCATCGCGGAGCGCACGGGTAACAAGTAATCCGCGCACCCTCACCATTACAGCCCCTCGTCGATCGGGTTACAGGGTCGACGAAGGGCAACGCATGGTAAGGGCCAGCCAGGCACTATCCACAAAATGCTCTGAAAAGTTGCTGTTAATACGCAGCACATCACAGCAGCGCATCATAGGAGTGTGTGATGTGAATAGTGTGTGGTGGCCGTTACCATAGAATCAAGGTCGGAGGCAGCTTGAAATACGTTGCCTTACCCCTTTATTATGCTGTAACTGGCAATATTTAAATCACCTCTCGTAGAGTCGCCTTCTATTGACCCTGACCAGTGTCGACACCACTTTATGATCGACGATGACCAGGGTTAACAAGGTGAAAGTGTTTCTGCGAAAGGTAACACCACCCGTGGCTGCGAACGTCGTAGCCACCGAGAAGTCCAGGAGGACAAACAGTGGCGAAGGCTAAGTTCGATCGGAGCAAGCCGCACGTAAACATCGGTACCATCGGTCACGTTGACCACGGTAAGACCACCACTACCGCTGCTATCACCAAGGTTCTGTCGGAGAAGTACCCCGAAGAGAACCAGGCTTTCGCTTTCGACGCCATCGACAAGGCGCCGGAGGAGAAAGAGCGCGGTATTACCATTAACATCGCTCACGTCGAGTACTCCACCCCGAAGCGTCACTACGCTCACGTGGATGCTCCGGGCCACGCCGACTACATCAAGAACATGATCACCGGTGCTGCCCAGATGGACGGCGCAATCCTCGTCGTCGCTGCTACCGACGGCCCGATGCCTCAGACCCGCGAGCACGTTCTTCTTGCTCGCCAGGTTGGCGTTCCTTACATCCTCGTTGCTCTGAACAAGTGCGACATGGTTGATGATGAGGACCTCATCGAGCTCGTCGAAATGGAAGTTCGTGAACTCCTCGCTGAGCAGGACTTCGACGAAGATGCACCTATCGTTCACATCTCCGCTCTGAAGGCTCTTGAGGGCGACGAGAAGTGGGAGCAGTCCATCCTCGACCTCATGGACGCCTGCGACGAGTCCATCCCGGATCCGGTTCGTGAAACCGACAAGCCCTTCCTCATGCCTATTGAGGACATCTTCACCATTACCGGTCGCGGCACCGTCGTCACCGGTCGTGTGGAGCGCGGCAAGCTGAACCTCAACGATGACGTTGAAATTCTGGGCATCAAGGAGAAGAGCCAGAACACCACCGTCACCGGTATCGAGATGTTCCGCAAGCAGCTCGACTACGCAGAGGCTGGCGACAACTGTGGTCTGCTTCTCCGTGGTACCAAGCGTGAGGACGTTGAGCGTGGCCAGATCGTGGCTAAGCCCGGCGCATACACCCCTCACACCGAGTTCGAGGGTTCCGTCTACGTCCTGTCCAAGGACGAGGGCGGCCGTCACACCCCGTTCTTCGACAACTACCGCCCGCAGTTCTACTTCCGCACCACCGACGTTACCGGTGTTGTGAAGCTCCCTGAGGGCACCGAGATGGTTATGCCTGGCGACAACGTCGACATGTCCGTCACCTTGATCCAGCCGGTCGCCATGGACGAAGGCCTCCGCTTCGCTATCCGCGAAGGTGGCCGCACCGTTGGCGCTGGTCGCGTGACCAAGATCAACAAGTAAGAACCTCTGACAAGTCTCCCCGGTTTCTAGCCGGGAGCTAAGAGGTCGCCCCGCTGCTTAGCGCAGCGGGGCTTTCTTTATGCGCAGACGGGCGGCGGTTTCTAGTGGTCGTGGAAACAGGGATACGTAGCAAAAGGCGGTGCGGACAGAACCCTGGAGCCCAAAAGTGCGGGGGAATATGCGCCCTAAATAAAAGTGCGTGGGTATATGGTCCATTTTCGGCCATTTTTCGCCCATATCGCCCCGCAGTTTTCAGAACCGACCCCGATATTGCCCCGCAGTTTTCCGGCGTGCGTGCACACTTTTGTCGTATAACCCTAAATCGCGGGGCCTAGCCGGCGAGTAGCCACTCCACCTCATTCGCGTGTGTTCTAAAACAGATGAGAAACAGTTCTACAAGGCACTGGGGATATATAAAGTAGACCTAGATAGTTCCCTCATTCCCCTCAAAGGATTCCCATGACCATCGTTTCCCAATATCTGCACACTGGCCGGCACCGTGCCCCCACATCTCCACGCCGCCGGATTCGCGTTCTCTCCGGCGCCGTCATTGCAGCTGCGGCATTGTTCGCACCGACGGTCGCGTCGCCAAGTGGAGCTGCCTCAGCAGCCCCGATGCCCAACGTCGACCAGAATGGAAATATCGCCGCACCGGGGCGTACTCAGATTTCCTTCCAGAGCACGTTGACTGGCCACCACGTGGGAACCGCGAATGAGCACGAGTCGCGCCCAGGTTTGTCGCTGGTGAAGATGTACATCGCGGATTATGTGTTCGAGCATGGCACGCCCGAGGATCAGGCCAAGGCTACCCAGATGCTCCGCTTCTCGGACGACAATATCGCGAGTGAGCTCTACGCGAAGTACCCGAATAGCATCAACGACCGCGCGGCGAAGTACCACCTGGCGGACACTCACGGTGCTCCTCATTGGGGAAACAGCACGACGTCAACGGCGGATTCGGTCGCTTATCTGGAGGCGAAGAAGCGCGAGAATCCGTTCGGTCCTGTGCTCTCTGCGTTAGCGACGGCATCTCCCGTGGCTGCCGACGGCTACAAGCAGGACTACGGCACCGCGACCCTGCCCGGTGTGTTAGGCACCAAGTGGGGATGGTCCGATGATCGGACCTCCGTGAACGCGTCGGCGTCCTTTGGCCCGTTCTTCTCTGTCTCCGCGAGCACTTACGGCCCGTCGCAGCAGTTGACCGACGATGTGCAGGGTGCGTTCACCAACCGGCCGTGGAACCCCTTAGCACTGGACGGTGTGGGCATTCCCGCGTCCGGAGCCCCCGCTCCTGCAACCAACGAATTTGCTTCCGCCGCGTTGACCTCCTATCCTGCCCGCGCGGTTGCGCAATCCGCGTTCGACACGTATAGGAACGCCGCTTTTAAGGACTTCCAGGATCGCTATGCCCCGAACACCTTTGGCCCTATAGGCAATTCTTCGCCCTTCTGGCCGACGGTTAATGCCATGCGCGATGAGGCCCTAGCAAACATCGGCCAGCCGATCGTCAACGCCGTACCCGAGAGCATTCCGGTCCCGAGCGCGGTCGTGCCGTTCCTCCCTCCGGCCCCAGCCGCCCAGTAAACCCCTACTTCTTCTTGGCGACGATGGCGATAGCGGTCAACTCGTTCTCGTATTTCTGGAACGTCTGCCGCATCCCCATCACGCGCTTGCGCACGTTCGGCTTCGTCGCAATGTTAAACGCGATCTTGAGGGTGCGCAGGATGCCCTCGTCGCTAATGATCCGCTTGGGCTCCAGCAACGCCATGGGGGCGAAGTGCGTGGTCTCAACTTCGAAGCCGTGCGAGGTCAGGAGATCCTGCCACTCGTGCTCGGTGAGGGGACGGGCATTGACCTTGATCGATCGGGCGAGCGCCTTACGCACTTCGGTTTTCGTGTCATCGGAGAGGTCATTGGGCTGGAGGCCGAGCTCGTGGATGGCGTACCGCCCGCCGGGCCGAAGAATGCGGTGAACCTCCTCAATGATGGCCGCTTTGCCCTTGTCACCCTGCATGGTCAGCATCGCTTCGCCGACGGCTACGTCAACAGACTCGTCGTCCAAGGTGGTGTTGTTCGCTCGGCCCTGGAGCACCCGAATCGCGTTGGCCGGCATGTGTCCCGACGCCGCCTGGTGCGCAGCCGCCGCGGCCAGGTGAGCCGCATCCGGGTCTTCGTCGACCCCCGTGTAGGAGGACGGCTCTTCCGCCACGATCTTCTCGGCAGTTTTCCCGAGCCCAGGAGCCAGCTCCACGACGTCATGGTTGTGAATGGGCAGCGCGCTGAGCATCTTTTCGGTCAACTCGCGCCCGCCAGGGCGAAGGACCTTCTTACCCACTTGCGCCAGGAGCCAGTGCCCAGACTGGTTTTCGACGGGACGATCACTCATAGGAAGCCGTGGCATTTCTTCTCCTTGTGCTGGCCGTAGTTTTGTCTGTGTACGCTCAGGTCACGCTTCAGGCCACGCTAAGGAAGGCGACCTTGACTTTATTGTTCCACGGTGGTGAGGAAAACCCGTGGTAGTGGGAAGAGAAATAACTCACATATTAAATGCGTATTTATTGCCGACGCCGGTCTCGCGCTGTTTTCGCCGACGCCGATGCCGATGGTCAAAGCCGACGCTCGCCCGAGCGTGGTCGTCGTCGACCCACAAGCGCACATGAAAAAACCGGCTGACCACCTACCAAGTAAGTGGTTCAGCCGGTGTTACGTCGAAAACCTGTGTGCCCGGGGCCGAAAAAGCCCGACAAGCACGTCAGGCGACGCTAGCTCGCTTTATCCAGGTGGATGAGGAATCGCGTATCCACATCTTCCTGGGGGAGCGCAGAAACGATATCCGACGCTGCCTGGCGGCACTCGCCCCGCACATGATCCAGATCGGCATGCGGGTCGCACCGCAATGTCATCGTCAGCACCTTCTGGCCGCGGTCCACCTCAGAGCGGTATTTGCAGTCCGCAATACCGTCGTACCGGGTGAGATCCTGCGACACAGCGGACGCAATATCGTCCAGCCGAACGGTGACTCGTCCGTTGTCGGCAGATTCTTTTGCTTCGACTTTGGTGACGCGGCGGCGATCAATAATCAACCACCAGAACCAGAGGCCAAGAAGAATCAGGATTGCCGACGCCACACCGAGGACCGTCGGGTACCAGGACTTATCGGTCAACGTGCCCCAGAAGCTGGTGTCTGCGTACTCACCGAGCTTTTCGGCCGGGGTGAGGTGCAAGGCCAGGCCGATGCCCCATAGACCGCCTGCGATGAGGATGGCGGCGACCAGGATCATAATGATCCGGAGGAATATTGACTTTCCGTGGCTCATTGATCACTCCTTGGTCGGGCAAGCCGAACCTTGAGATCCGGCTGTGAAGACACCGCTTGAACGACGGGGCGACATGCCTTGTGCACGCGGTCGGACAGACCGGGGTCGTCCGGGTCGCCGGTGACAGTGACGGTGACGCGCTTCGCAGTTGCCACGGTGGTGGCATTGAGCACGCCACGCTGGTCTTTCGCACGAGCGCTGCAGGCGCGGGCGATGTCCACCGGGCGCATCCACAAGGAGGCTTCGTTGTCGATCAAGATGTGCGTCTTGGTCCGCGGACGAAGGCTAGCAATGAGAATGATGAGGCCCAGGATCAGCGCGATAACGGCGATGATCAGGAACATCTGAACCCAGTGAGCATGGCTGAGCCAATCGATGATCGGTTGGAGCCACGACGGTCCACTGATCGTGTCGGTTTCCAGAAGGAGTTCGCGGATTCCGACGGCACCACCGGCGAGGAAGACCAGCCCAAGGATGAACATCCAGCCACGCGCCCTCGGCGACTTCCGAGGTTCCTTCGCCGGGCGGAAGCTCAGCTTCTTCCAGCTAGGAGTTGCGCTCTGCTTGT
>NZ_JAUMTY010000026.1:23837-27336 GCF_030530965.1 Corynebacterium sp.
GCAGGGTTGTCGGCCCGAGATTGGCCAATTCCGGCCTGAGCGTTGCCAGGTGTCGGTTCGTGTTCGGGTTTCAGTTGGTGTTTAGCCATTACTTCTGTCCCTTCCTCGAACCATCGTCAGCGTCGCGTCGTAACACAGGAATGCTGCGGTCTGAGCTCGGGGTTTTGCCCCCTGGGGTACCGACTGTCGACGGATACACCGTTCCGGGAGACACAACCGTCCGAATCTTCCGGGTGTCGCGCTCACGACGGCGCTGCGCCCGGGCAGCCCGCTCGGCTTCCTTAGCCTTCCGCTTCTTCGTCGCATCGGACTCCGCGAATGGCTGTGGCCAACCTGCACGAGCATGAGCAACAGCCTGCTTCTCGTCGTCCTCCAACGCCTGCATGACCTTGTGCTGGTCAACAGGCGTTTCGGGCGCCTTCGGGTGGGTGACCTCGGTCTTATTGACGGTGACCGGGGACGGCTTCAGCGGGTACGCGCGAACCGACTCGACGGGCATGGACTCCACCACGATGGGGTCGGTGCGTCGAGGCCCGATCTCTCCCACCAAGTGCGTGACCGGAATGCGCTTCGCGGTCGGAGTGATGCTCGGCGTGATCGGCGTCGGCGTCAGCGGAGGCTCCACTGGGCGCGAATGCGTAACAATGCGCTCGGTCTTCCGTGGTTTAGCGGAGGTATCCACATGCACAACGGGCGTGCGATCAACCGACGGATAGATAGTGGGCCTAATTGGCTCAGGTGTCACCGGAGACTGAACATCGGTGCTGTTCACCGAGATCGGAGTGAGTTCCTTCCGCGTGTGCACCGGCGGCACCGGCATAACCGGCGTGCGATGCGCAACGACGTCCTTGAACGGTTCGATCCGCGTGTGCTGCGGATGGATGAGCTCGGTAGCAGTCCGATTGACGTGCACGGGCGTGAGAGTGACATCTCCAAACGGCTTCGGATGAAGAAGCGACGTCACTTGCCTGTTCGTCGTGACTTCCCGCGTCTCTAGTGGCGACGCCGTTACGGCCTCAATGCTGGGCTCGTGTTGGCGTGCCGCAATGTCCTCAGAGGTCACGCGCGTCGGCTGGGAATTATCGACGTCACCCGGAACAACCGCTGCGACGGCCACGTCGGCTTTGATAACGGGAATGTCCGTGTATCGCTCGACCCAGGAGTGCAGCGCTTGCCGCGCGGAGGCGGCAACTTCCGTGACCGGCGACGGCCACCGAACGGCGATCTGCGCCACGATGGACATGGCGCGGTTCTCGGAGTCGAGATCGATCTCCCAGCGGGGGAGTTCGCGCCCCGTGACTTTGTCCAGTCCACTTGCGTGATGGATGCACCCGGGAACGGATGCTAGTGCTTGCTCAACAATCCGGCCCACGGCTTTCTCGGAGATAACTGTGGAGGGTTGAGGCATATTTAGCCCCTGCCTCGTCCGCCACTACGAAGCAGCGAACGCAGGTCTATGAGACCGTCATATTGTGCTCCGGCCAGGCCTCCGATAGCGCAGAATACGAGCACAAGGAGGAAGCCGGAAAATCCCTGGAGCATGATGGCGAGCGCCAGCATGAAGCCGACGACGACACCAATGGGAGTTGCGTATTTCATGATTTCACCTTCCTGGTGAAGATCCTTCCATGAAGGATAGGAGGGTTGGGTGGACTCGCAATCTGCGCCTTCTGTGGAGTGCAACCGGAGCGCCTTAGTTACCGGGGCGCCGTTACCGGGGCCGCGTACTAGTGGAGGCGTACCTCACCGCGCCCGGCATACCTTTCGGCAAGTGGGTCCGTACCGCGCGTGTCGTCCGTCGAGTCACCCGACGAATGCGCTTGACCACGCGTCGAGCGGTGGGTGCGGAGACCGCCACAGCCGCTGCGGCTGCAGCTCCAGCATCAAGATGGCCGTCGGCATCGGTGTGTCGACGGGCGATATCTTGTGCTCGATCCCAGTTCGCCCCCATCGACGTCGTTGGACGAGGAGTGGGAGCGTACCGATCCGCCCATTCGCGGTCGAGTTCGTCGAGTTTACGGATGAACACTTGTGCATCTCCGCCGCGATCGGGGTGATAGCGACGGATCAGTGTGCGACGTTGCGATATATAGGCGGGATCCTGCGTGTAATCCTTGCCCTCGCGTGAGCCAGCGGACGTGCGGTGGCCTTGGTGTGAGGAGCGGGAAGTGCTCACAGGATCCTTTCCATTGCTATGTCTGCACTGTTATGGCTGCACTATTTTGCCTGCGCGTGTACGGCTGCTGCCGGATAAGGCTACTTATGCCGGAGCATCCATAAAAGGTCAGTAGCGATTCCTACTGGACGCGGGGCTGCTCTTGCTCGTCGTCGTCCTCGTCGTCGTCATCGATGTCCAGGTGGACGTCGTGAACGGTGACGTTGACTTCGGTGACCTCGAGGCCGGTCATGGCTTCGACGGAAACGATGATGTTCTTGCGGATGGCCTCTGCGAGCTCGTGGATGGCAACACCGTACTCAGCGACGATGGAGATGTCGACGGCTGCCTGGCGGTCGCCGACCTCTACCGAAATACCCTGCTGGACGTTGACGCGGCCACCCGGGATGCGCTCGCGCAGTGCGCCGACCATGCGGGCGGTGCCACCACCGAGGTCGTGAACGCCGGAAACTTCGCGGGCTGCCATGCCGGCGATCTTGGAGACAACTGTGTCTGCAACGACGGTCTGACCGTGCTCGGTCTGGAGGGCGGAGGAGTTGTCGCTCTGAGCCACGGATGAGGACTGTGACTTAGCGAGATCCTTGGAGCCCTTGCTGCCGTTGTTCTGTTTGTTGGACGAGTCGCTCACGAAAATCTCCTTAAAGGATGGTTAGCTTCTAACAAGATGGGATGATCGGCCGAAAAGTACCGACAAAGTACTAAGCCTTAGTTTGCCTATTGAGATCATCTCAACGTTGTTAGTATAAATATGTTTTTGGGCCTTGTCCAGCCAAAACGTAGATTTTCTAGCGAAGTTCGGCCCCGCGGAACGGCAAAATAGCTTCGAACCTGCAGTTGTAATCGGAACGTTATTTAATTTCTTTCCCAACTTTTGCAGCACCCGCGCTGATCCCGCGCTGATCCCCTTATTGATAAAGCCCTCCCCGGGAGGAGCGGGACTATAGCCGACGTTGGTCTGGGTGGTTTAAGCCGACGGACATGGTCGGCGAATATGGCCGGCGTCGGTCGGGCGGTTGCCAACGAATATGGCCGGTGACTATGGCCGGCGTTGAGCCGCGTTCTTATTGCCGGCGGTTGACGTCCGCGAGGGGAGCGTGGTGGCGGTGGCATGGGGGATATGACCGAAGCCGATGCGGTCGGAATTTTGCCGCGCGAAGTACCGACGCACGGAAAACGAGCCGCTACACAGAAAACTGCGGGAAACCTACACCTGGAGCCGAAAAGTGCGGGGGAATATGCGGCCAAAAATAAAAGTGCGGGGGTGTATGGTCCATTTTCGGCAATTTTTATACCATATCCTCCATCAGTTTTCACCACAGACCC
>NZ_JAUMTY010000027.1:0-11817 GCF_030530965.1 Corynebacterium sp.
TATGTAGAAGGATCAGATGCATTGGCTTCGAAACTGTAATGCCATTGCGTCGACCGTAAGTGTTCCAGAAGATCTAAAGCTTCCTGAGGGAATTGCCCACTTCCCGCACTGACATTAAAGCGAGAAAAAATGTATTCATAAAGCTCGTGAATGTGAGCGCTAAAAGTGTTGAGCGCTTCATAATCGAGAGTGCTCGACTGCTTTGGATTTTCTGTGGCTTCGCTCGAATCCTGCCCCTCTGATGTTGCCGAGGGGGATTCGACGTTGTCCGAGGAATCTAAGCCAGCCGGATAATCAGATGAAGAATTAGTGGGATTGATATGGGGCAAACCCTGGCTTTGTACAGGGCTAGATGCCACCCGTGGCTCACTGTATTCCGTGAGAGTGGAGTAGGCATTAATTTCCATTATCATAATCTCCGATTCGCGTTCTTCATCTATTAAGTGGATCCGTCTCGTGTGCATATGTCACGCTAAGCATTCCAGCCACACTAAGCACTCCAGAGTAGAGCGTTTCGCGGTTAGAATAAGCACATGAATACGGCCTCCGCCCAGAACTCTCATCCACAGCCCGGCAAATGTACCAGCGCCGATCCTCAGAAAGATCCGTTACAGGGTCATAAAATACATAAAGGTTCGGAACAATTACAGTCAGGTCACGATAACCCCAGTCAGGGTGCCTCACCACACGAGGTTCTCGTTCTGCGACATTTAGCGTTTGAGGACCTGGGAACTTGGGGAGAAACCCTCTCTCAACTGGGCTTTCGCGTCGCTTATATCGACATGGGTGTCGATCCTCTTGATGAAAACCGGGTCATGAATGCAGCTTTACTGATTGTCCTTGGTGGTCCGATCGGTGTTCACGATAGAGAACTGTACCCATTTCTTGCCGACGAAGAACACGCGATCAAGCGACGGATGTCGCAGGAGGCACCGATCATCGGAATCTGCCTGGGCGCTCAACTGATGGCGCTAGCTGCGGGAGGCGAAGTGAAACCCGCGGGGAGTGGATTAGGCGGTTCACCCGGCGCAATGGAGATCGGGTTTTCGCCCCTCAACGTCACCGAGGAAGGCGCTCAGTCGCCCATGAAAACGCTTGCGGGCGTCGACGTCCTCCACTGGCACGGCGATTGCTTTTCGACGCCTCCGGGCGCAGTGAACCTCGCCAATACGCCTGGATATCCCAACCAAGCCTTCGCCATTGGCACCTGGGCGTTGGGGCTCCAATTCCACCCGGAATTCGACTCGTCTGCTGTCGAAAAGTGGTTGATCGGGCACACAAGCGACTTGCGCGCCCATGGTGTTGACATTGTGTCTCTACGTGGCGACGCGGCTGGCAAAGGATCAGCCTTGAAGAGAGCGTCGACAGTAATGGTGACTGAATGGCTGCGCCGCGCCGGGCTCGTGGAGTAAAAGGCACTCAGGACAGATACCGCCACGAATTATTTATCGCTCAGGCCAAGATCTCTGAGGACGCGCAAAACATGGCCCGTAGCTCGGACGTTGTACTTGGCAAACTCGATGGTCTGGTCCTCACCAACAACAAAGGTGGAGCGGATGACACCGTGGATAAGTTTGCCGTAATTCTTCTTCTCCCCGAACGCGCCCCATGCTTTCATAACTTCTTTGTCAGGATCCGATAACAAGGGGAAAGGAAGCCCGTACTTCTCCTTGAATTTCGTCAGCTTCTCGGGGGAATCGGGGGAAATACCGACGACGTCAATTCCCGCGTCGGCAAGCACAGACAGATTGTCGCGGAAATCGCATGCTTCCTTGGTACATCCGGGTGTGTTCGCGCGGGGGTAGAAGTAGACCAGGACTTTCTTGCCCGAATAATCCGACAGCGACACCTGGGTTTGCGCGTCTGAGGTTAACGAAAACTGCGGGGCAGGATCGCCTTTTTCTAGCCGACGTGGGGTTGACGAGTTCTGCTCGGCTGATGGCTGTGTATGTGACTCTGAACCACTCATAGCTTTTGAGGGTACCCGGAAGTGAATGCGCGGGGCCGATCCATCGCAGGGGAAGTGTGTGCGCCACGACTAGATGCAGTATGGGGGCTTTTTCCGGTGCGGGCTTTGTCTTAGCCTCGACGGGCGAACAAACAGTTTTCTGTTTTGCGAAATTTCGGTGTCGGCGCACCCTGGTTAGTCGTGCATTGTGGTTGTCCATTACCGTAGAGTAAGAGCAGAAAAGTGCTATTTCGTGGGCCATGTAATGCCCGTGGGACTAGCATCCGTGACCGGATTAAGGAGACCCTGTGGCTCGCAGCATTGATGCAATCCAGAGTGATCTTGAACGTACTCGTAACCAATTAGCCAGCACCCTCGATGAGCTCGCAGATCGGGCCAACCCGAATGCGATTGCCGACGATGCCAAAGAGAAGGCAACGTCGCTTATTCAGGACCCGAAGGTTCAAAAGGTTCTCATCGGTATTGGCGTCGCCGTGGCTGGTGTGGTTCTGCTGACAATGCGGAGCAAGAGGAAGCAATCCAAGGAGATTAAGGAAATCCAGAAGCTCCTGTCGGCTCACCGGAACAATTAGCCCTATTAGCAGATTCGCGCTAACCGCACTTCTTTGTGGAGTGCGGTTTTGTTGTACGGGGCTGCGAGATTCTTAATTAAGAGCGGCGGATTCTAGCGGCCTCGAAATGACGAAGGTCCCTCCAACACCGAAGTGCCGGAGGGACTCGTTGGGGTGACTGACGGGGCTCGAACCCGCGACACCCAGGATCACAACCTGGTGCTCTACCAGCTGAACTACAGTCACCATTGCTGCGACGCTGTTCTCACAAGAACGCTGCGCAGCGCTGTAAATACTAGAACAGATGGTGGGTAGTTCCCAAATCACGTCGTGAACTGCTAAATCGGGTACCGTCGAGAGGCCTCATCTGCCGCCGATTGGATTCGTTCGTCGGCTCCCTGATCATCTGTGATGAAGACGGCTCGGCGGTAGTAGTCCAGCTCTCTGATCGACTCTTTGATGTCGGCTAATGCTCTGTGGGCTAGTCCCTTCTTAGGCTGGTTCTGATAGACCTTGGGGTACCAACGGTGGGCGAGTTCTTTGATGGAGCTGACGTCAATCATGCGGTAGTGCAAAAACTCGTCCAGCTTCGGCATGTACGCCGCAATGAATTTCCGGTCACTAGCGATGGAATTACCTGCTAGCGGCGCTGTCCGCGGCGCGTTGACCCACTTCTTGACGTAATCGAGAACCTCATTTTCTGCCTCACCCACGGACACGGTGGACTTGCGGATTTCATTAGTGAGGCCGTTCTTGGTGTGCATCTGGGTAACGAAATCGTCCATCTTCGCCAGCTCGTCATCAGTGGCGTGAATGACGATATCCAGGCCCTCGTCAAGGATATTGAGGTTTGCGTCGGTAACGATGGCGGCAATTTCGACAAGAACGTGTGTGCTTGGATCGAGGCCGGTCATCTCGCAGTCGATCCATACAATGCGGTCCAGCTTCGAGTCCTCAGGTTTGCGTGCTGCCGCGTCGGTGGTATTTGATTCGTTGGATTCTGTCATTATTTCTGCTCTCCCACGCGTGTTGATCGTCGTTAGTTGATATGTGGTTTCTATCCGCTGCTAGTGTAGTTCGCCTCAGTGACAAAGTCCGCCCGATGATGTGGGCCACGGTGACACCGCGACATAGCCTTTCCGTAAGCTGTGGTTTATGCAGCATCGCGGAATTATGTGGAGGGATATAGATCCCCGTGAGCTCGATATTCGCCTCGTTGTGTGCGATATGGATGGCACCCTGTTGGATGGGGATTCGCAACTTCCCGAGGGGTTTTGGGAGGTTTATAGCCTGTTAGCCGAGCACAATGTCACGTTTGTGCCAGCTAGTGGTCGTCAATTAGCGACGTTGACCAAGATGTTTCAGCCGGCCGATAGTGGTGCGACAGGCGTGGAAGACGTCGAAGGAGTCCGCGAAAGGGTTTCTCTGCCGCAGACGAACGACTTTATCGCCGAGAATGGGAATCTCGTTATCCACTCGGGTGAGAGAGTGTGGCAGAGCGTCATTCCAGAGTCGATTGCCCACGAAGTTATTCACGCTGTCCGCAGGGGAGTGGATGACGGGCGCAACCTAGGTCTCGTCATGTGTGCTGCAGACGGTGCATATGTCGACAGGGACGACGACGCTTTTCTGGCCGAAGCGCGTAAGTACTACGCATCGTTAGACATCGTCCCCGATGTTGCCGACGTTGAGGATGATTTCCTTAAATTCGCTATTTATGATTTCGACGATGCCGAGTCCGCGGCAGAGAGCGTCTTTGGGGCGCTCGATGACCGTTACCGACCGGTGGTGTCCGGGCAGCATTGGATCGACGTCATGGATAGCAGCGTGAATAAGGGGGTGGCGCTGCGTCGGTTACAAGAGTCTCTGGGGGTGACTCGCGAGCAGACGGCAGTGTTTGGTGATTATCTCAATGACCGCGAAATGATCGCCGAGGGGCAGTACTCGTTCGCGATGGAGAACGCGCATCCCACGATCATGGAGGAAGCGAACTATTGCGCTCCCGCTAATACGGAGGCGGGGGTTGTTCAGGTCCTTCGTCATCTTTTCGACGGCACCTCTGGGGCGCACTAGTTCGCTCGTGGGCGGGTGATGCGCGGAGATGCCTGCAGACTGTGCGAGGAACAGTCTGCACGGCGTACGAATGCAATGATGGCCGGCAGCTAGGGGGCGTAGCTGTCGGCCATCTTTAGGGTGAAGGGTACTAGGTAATTACTGGACTACTGTCCCGTTCTTACCGCTTTCCACGATCTTGTCGTATGGAATGTTCCAGTCGCCGAGTCCGTCGGTGCCAGAAAGTTGTCCACCTTGCGTGTTCTTGACCTCAACGATGTCACCAATGGTGGTGTTTTCGAGGAACCACTTCGCGTTCTCGGGGCTAACATTCAGGCAACCGTGGGAAACGTTTGTATTTCCCTGTTGCGCGATCGACCACGGTGCGGAGTGGACGTAGATGCCGGAGAATGACATCTGGGTCGCGTAGTTCACCGTGCTGCGGTATCCGCCAGCCGCAGTGGTCGGCAGACCGAACGTCGAGGAGTCCATGATCATGGAGGGGTTGTGGTCTCCCAGGAAGTACACGCCGTTCGGAGTGGGGTAGGAAGCCGAACCCATGGAGATGGGCATCGTCTTCACAACTTCGCCGTTCTTCTTGACAACCATTTCTTTGGTGTTGTCGTCGGCAGTGGCAATAATCTGATCACCGATCGTGAAGCTGGAGCTGACATCGTCGTTGACATAGGAGCCTTCGCCGAGATCTTTACCGTAGAGCTTGGTTTTCACGGTGACCTTTGTGCCTGGCTGCCAGTAATCCTTCGGGCGCCAACGCAGGAGACGTTCGTTTACCCAATAGAAGGATCCGTCGACATGGGGCTCTGTGGTGACTTCAACGTTGTCTTCGATCTTCTTCTTGTTGGTGACGTAGTCACCGAAGTCGATACTCAAGGGCTGTCCAACGCCGACCTTCATGCCATCACCAGGGGTGACGGTTGGTGACATTGGATAGGTTGGAGACACCGTCGTGAACGTCGAATTAAGCTTCTTGTCTTTGGCCGTGGCGGTCAAGGTATAGGTCTTGCCGTAGCCAAGGTCCTCGTCAGTTTTCCACGACTTCCCGTCGTTTTCTGATTGACCTTTAACTTCTGTCCCATCCGAAGAGGTGAGTAAGACGTCGGATAGCTTGCTACCAGCCTTAACGGTGACGGGATCAATGACCGAAACATCGGTATCGCCGTCGGAGACACTGGCAACAGGCTTGGCGTCCTCTTTCATCTCAGAGGTTTTCGCTCTGTTGGACGTACTTCCGCTTTCAACCTTTTGGAGTGTGCAGCCCGATACTCCGATCACTCCGGTGACCACCAAAGCGGAAATGATCATGCGTGCGTGCTTGCTACGCATGAACCTACGTTGTGGCATTTTCCACCCTTACACATTCGTCATTCGCTGCGTGTGTGCAGCCGTTCATACACGATATATCAGCGAGAGGTCCTCGCGTTACACCTTCTGGATCACTCGCCTTCAGTGATGTGTCCATAAAGTTGATTCTTATCGTACTAGAGAACTTTAAGCGACGTTGTGAAGAATCGGGGTGTTTGCGCGGTAACAACTTGGGAACAATCCTTGAACGACTCCATAACGCTTTGTGTGGAATTCAATGTGGTTGCTCAAACACTCTGTGTGGGGCTCATGAATGTTCAGTTGATTGATCGGTCTGTTGAGTTTCCCACGAGCGAGATGGGCTACATAGCCGGTATGAATTTTGTTGCCGACGATTGTTCGGTGTCGTTTTATATCGTAATGAGCTGGACATTTGTTGGTTTCGGGAGAGGTTGCTATAGTTCTTCCTCGTTGCAACACCGCGGATTTACCCGGTTCTCGTATTGCAACAACGCGACGTTTATCACCAAGGTGATCGTTGTGTTTCTGCGCCATTAGCTCAACTGGCAGAGCAGCTGACTCTTAATCAGCGGGTTCGGGGTTCGAGTCCCTGATGGCGCACGAAAGCCCCAGCTAGAACGCGTTTAAGTCTCTAGCTGGGGATTCTTTATACCCAAAAGTCTCCAAAAATATCCGGGTTATACGAGGGTTACACGACATGCCCCGGATTGCACCGACTGATTAAACAATCGGTGCGAAACCTGTCGTCGGCAGGCACCGGAAACCCACAAAGGCCTTCCTTCAGGCGGGTGCTTAGAACCCGGTCGCTACGGTTATTTCTGCCCGGACCTGCTCGAGCTTTGCCTGGGCTTTAGTTTGTAGCGCCATGATTTCGGTTGCTGTTGCGTCCTCATCAACGGGTAAGACAACCTCGAGATAGCACTTGAGCTTCGGCTCAGTCCCAGAAGGCCGACAGATGACGCGTGTGTTGTCCTCCGTAAGGAATAGGACACCATCTGTTCCCGGTAAACCGTGGTAACCGTCCGCGAGATCCGCGAACTCCGTGATGGGCGATCCGGCAAATTCAGCCGGCGGAGTTGTCCTTAGCTTGGACATGCCATCGACGATTCGTTGGCGGTTCTCAACCCGGAACGCGGCCTGAGTCGTGGCGTAGACTCCGTTGTCGCGAGCAATCTCCATGAGACGATCGTCTACCGTTTTGCCTTCTCGATGGAGAGAATCCACGAGGTAAGCAACGGTAACGGCTGCCGACACCCCATCTTTGTCCCGGACGATGTGTGGGTAGGTGCAGTAGCCAATCGCTTCTTCGTAACCGAATGCCAAGTCCGGGGTACGCCCGATCCATTTAAAGCCCGTCAATGTAGGTCCGTAATTGAGGCCATACTTGCTTGCAATAGCTCCTAGTAGACGAGACGAGACGATGGAGTTGGCAAAGACTGAATCCGACGTCTGAGCGGTAACATCGCATGAGGCTGCGTCTGCATCCGAGCCTGAATTCAGGTGAACCGGGAGCAACTTTGTACGTGCGACGAAGTCACCGAGCAGACCACCAATTTGGTCACCAGTCAATTGGCGATACGTCGGTTCCGTCGATGACCCATCGCTCCCAGTGGTGTCGCTGGTCTTTGTAGGAATGGCGACGGAACACCGATCAGCGTCGGGGTCCAGAGCGATCACGACGTCAGCCTGGCTACGTTGAGCGGTGCTGAGAGCGAGATCCAGGGCTCCCTTTTCTTCCGGATTGGGGAATGAAACGGTGGGGAAGTCCGGGTCCGGTTCAGCTTGTTCCTTGACGAGGGTGATATTGGTGAACCCCGCTTTATTGAGCGCCTTTGTGGCGGTTTCGGACCCAACGCCATGCATTGCAGTGAGGGTGATGGAAATATCACTGTGGAACGAACTGTGGGATTCGTTGGACATGGATGAGCCGTCGTTTTTGATGGCAGCTTCCGCCGTGCGGAATGGTTCCGTTTCTGTCTCGAGAGCTGCGAGATAGGCTTCGCGCACTTCCTCACCAAGGAAGGTAATGCCCTCTGACGAACGCGGGATGTCCTTCGCCGGACCTGTTTGTGCGATTGCATTAGCAATGTTGCTGTCATCTGGCGGGACGATTTGTACGCCGTTGCCCCACTGGTCGGTCATGCGTCCACCTAGATAGACCTTGTATCCATTATCTCGCGGTGGATTGTGAGAAGCGGTGACCATAATGCCGGCATCAGCCTTCAAATGCCGAACTGCGAACGCGAGTAACGGGGTAGGCAAATGGCTCGGTAAACGTAGCGCATGGCCCCCAGCAGCATTAATAACCTCAGCCGCATCGGTAGCGAATTCTGCCGACCCGTGGCGAGCATCATGGCCAATAACGACGACGGGTGCGGATCCTATGGACTCGGTTAAATACGATACGAGACCTGCGGTGGCTTTGATGACGACGGACCGGTTCATCCGTGATTCCCCGGCCCCGATTTCTCCACGTAAACCAGCAGTTCCGAATTGCAGTGGTCCAGAGAAGCGAGCGGTTAATTCGTCGATGTTCCGTGTTTTGATGAGTTCTCGGATCGTTTCAGCATCTGTGGAATCAACATCGCTATCTGCCCATTTTTCCGCGCGGGCGAGGATGTCGTCATGCGTAGAGTCGTCACTGTCAGGAGACGTCGCGAGGCCATCCAGAACGGCTCGTGTTCCAGAAAGGCCCAGGCGGTTTGCCCCCGCAGCAATCATTTCTAGTGCTTTTTCTGCTGTTCGAATTCCGCCCGAGGCCTTAACCCCCATGTCAGGCCCGACGGTCTCGCGCATGAGGCGAATGGCGTGAGCACTCGCACCACCACTGGGGTGGAAACCTGTCGACGTCTTGACGAAATCCGCGCCAGCATCTTTAGCAGCGTTACATGCGGCGACAATATCGTCGTCGGAAAGAAGAGCAGTTTCTAGGATGACTTTAAGAACAGTGGGCGAGGGAACGGCATCCCGGACCGCGCGAATGTCCTTTTCGACGGTGGCCCAGTCGCCTTCGGCTGCTGCCGCCAGGTTGATGACCATGTCGATTTCATCTGCGCCATTATTGACTGCCAGGCGGGCCTCTTCGGCTTTGATCTCACTGGCGTGGGCTCCGGACGGAAAGCCACATACCGCGGCTACATGGAGTCCGTCGGGAACGGTGACGGGAAGCATCGACGGAGAGACACAGATGGAATACGTTCCGAGCTCAGTGGCCTCGTGGATCAGCTCGGCGACGTCGTGATGCGTTGATTCAGGTTTGAGAAGAGTGTGGTCGACGATGGAGGCGACCTCGTCACGCGAGGGTGTGTTCGTACCAGATGAAAGACTGTCTGGCGTAGTAGGCACAGTTTCTCCTAAGAATTGAACAAAAGTTGTTCAATGCCCCTTATGGGCACTGAACAACGGCCGGGGGCTAGTTGATTTTTTCGATAACGACGGACTGACGTGGTGTAGGAACGCCCTCCTCGCTAGGAGCGATACTCCAGCCTTGGTTGAGTGATTCCAGAGCGCGTTCGAACCGGTCCGTGTCGTCAGAATGAAGCGTGAACAAGGGGGTGCCTTTCGTGACCTTTTGGCCGCGGTCCACCAAGATTTCAATCCCAGCGCCAGCTTGAACCGGATCTTCTTTGCGTGCACGCCCGGCACCCAATCGCCAGCTAGCCACACCGATGGCAAGAGCGTCGAGTTCGGTGATCACGCCATCCGCATCCGCGTACACAGTTTCCGTGTGTTGTGCGGTGGGCAGCGGAGCATCGGGGTCGCCACCCTGGGCGCGAATCATGGACTTCCAGGTGTCCATTGCACGGCCATTCTTCAAAGCTTCTTCAACGTCAGCGTCGCGAACTCCCGCCAAACTGAGCATTTCACGGGCTAGTTCACAGGTGAGCTCCACGACGTCGGCGGGCCCGCCACCAGCGAGAACGTCCAGTGATTCCCTGACCTCGAGGGAATTTCCGACAGTCTTCCCCAGCGGCGTGGACATATCTGTGAGCAGCGCGACCGTTTTGACCCCGGCGTCGGTTCCCAGGTTCACCATTGTTTGAGCCAGTAAGCGAGCGTCGTCAAGAGTTTTCATGAAAGCTCCTGAACCAACTTTGACATCGAGGACGAGCGCGCCCGTGCCCTCCGCGATCTTTTTGCTCATGATTGAACTTGCGATCAGAGGGATGCAGTCCACGGTGCTGGTGATGTCACGCAGTGCGTAGAGCTTCTTATCCGCTGGTGCGAGCCCTGAGCCGGCGGCACAGATGACGCATCCGGGATCTTCGAGCATCTGCATCATGCGATCGTTAGACAGGTTTGCCTGCCAGCCCGGGATCGATTCCAATTTGTCCAGTGTTCCGCCAGTGTGGCCGAGCCCTCGTCCGGAGAGCTGTGGAACGGAGACTCCGAACGATGCCACCAGTGGAGCGAGGGGGAGGGTGATTTTGTCGCCCACACCGCCGGTCGAGTGCTTATCCGCAGTTGGACGAGACAGTGAGCTAAAGGACATCGTCTCACCGGAATTAATCATCGCCTGGGTCCATTGCGCGATCTCTCGCCGGTTCATCCCATTGAGGAAGATAGCCATTGCGAGAGCAGACATTTGTTCATCAGCGACGACTCCGCGGGTGTACGCGTCGATCACCCAATCTATCTGATCTTGGGAAAGCTCCCCCTTATCTCTTTTGGTGCGGATAACGTCGACGGCATCGAAATGCTCAGCCATGTAGTACTCCAATCAGTGTTCCGGTGTACCGTGAGGTCACCTGTGAGGCGGGAGTGGGGATGCGCCATAAGGCTTAAAGTGTGACGTAACCAACTCTTGTTTCCCCGTTGTGATCTCAATTATCATAACAGTCGGAACGTATGTCAATATCTTTTTTCACATATGTTCGCAGGCTTACTTGACGACGCCACCCTTCGTGGCTCCTTGATCGTGAGGACACATCATGATTGAAAAGAACGCTTCCGACGTCGGCAGTTCTCGGGGTGAATTTTCTGACGCTGCAGCGGATATCGCACTGCTAGAACAAGCACGTGACGCTGCCAAAGGTGCATACGTGCCATACAGTGAGTTCCCCGTCGGTGCTGCTATTCGCACCACGGAGGGTAAGACCATCACTGGGTGCAACATAGAAAACGCCAGCTATGGTTTAACGAATTGCGCGGAACGAACAGCATCCTTTCGCATGATTGCGGAAAGTGGAGACGTTCCCCGTATCGACACAGTTGCCATCGTCGGTCTTAAGGCTGAACCGTGTTGGCCCTGTGGTGCGTGCCGGCAGGTTTTGAGGGAATTCGGCTGTTCTCGTGTCATCGTGGAGAAAGAATCGCGCCCATTTGTATTACCCTTTGAATCAATTCTCCCATTTTCCTTCGGCCCTGAAGACCTGGAGGGGTAATCATGGAAAGATTTCAAGGGCTAATTGGTATTGCCATTATCCTTGCTCTCGGCGTTGCGTTATCTAAACATCGGTCCAAAATTAACTGGCGGACGCTGGGCACTGGCCTTGCCCTCCAAGTAATTCTGGCTCTGTTAGTCCTGAAGTGGGGGCCCGGATATCACGCTCTCAAGTGGCTAGCGGAGGGTATCGACCAGCTCATCGGCTATACCGACAAAGGAACAGAATTCGTTTTCGGTCCCTTGTTTGGGGACAAAATCGGGTTCGTCTTTGCACTCAATGTTCTCCCAGTCATCATTTTCCTCGGTGCCATCATTGGTGTTCTGTACTATCTCCGTGTCATTCAAATTGTTGTTGAATACGTCGGCGGCGCCCTCGGGAAACTCATGGGGACCTCCAAGGTTGAATCTGTTTTCGCCGCAACCGTTATTTTTCTGGGGCAGAGTGAAGCACCCCTTCTCATTCAGCCGTATATCAAGAAGCTGACGAAATCCGAGTTATTTACCTGTATGACCGG
>NZ_JAUMTY010000027.1:11917-27304 GCF_030530965.1 Corynebacterium sp.
ATCGGGCAAAAGACGGTGCTCAACGAGTTCGTGGGCTACACCTCGTTCGGGAAGCACGTCGATGAACTCTCCGACAAAGCCGTCATGATCTCAACCTTCGCGTTGGCTGGGTTTGCCAACTTCTCCTCGATCGCAATCCAAATGGGATCGATGGGTGGATTAGCGCCAGAGCGTCGCGGTGAAATAGCCAAATTCGGAATGTTTGCCCTTCTGGCAGGTTTCTGCGTCAACATGATTAACGCAGCAATTGTGGGAGTCGTCGCAAGCTAGGGTCGGCAATCATTCCTCAAGTAAGCGCTCTGCGCACGCTTGATCAGTGACTAAGTGCGTTGCCATTCCCGCTTTCAGTGCAACTTTCAAGGCGCGCACTTTATGTAATCCGCCCGCGACGAGGAGTCGGACGGGACGCTGCGCTAGGTCTTCCATGGTGATTCCGACTGTGCGGTCGTCCACTGATTGCACGGCGACGGATGCGTTGGCGTCGAAAAACCGTGAGCAAATATCACCCACCGCTCGTTGACGAAGCTGTGTGCGCTCAGAGGGGGTAACGCTGCCAAGGTTAAGGGCGAGACTGTTTTCTCCCGCTGACCCCACGGTGAAAACTGCGATGTCAGTTTTCCTCCCTTGCTCGAGAACATTGGCGATAAACCGGTCTTTTTCTACAAGTTCTTTCGTCTCGGCGTTATCAAAAATGACGGGGAGGGGGAGGGTGTGGGCATATGCATGAAAGGCTTTACAAAACAACGTGATCGTTTCGATATCGTTCGTTTTCCGGTTTGTATATGACATCCCACCTTTCAGCTGAACGATCGTCACGTCGTGAACATTTTTCTCAGTGAGATGCTGGGCAATGGAATACATTGTTCGGCCCCACGACACACCGACACTGGATCCGTCGACGACGAGGGAACGGAGGGCTTGCGCACCGACATGACCAAGGGCATCGACGATATCGTCGGTGGTCTGCGATACAGGTTGTGCGAGCCGCACAGATGTTAAGCCGTATTTCGTCGCTAGTGCCGTCGCGGTGGTGGACGACGCTTCCCGCGGATCTCGAATAGTAATGGTTACGAAACCACGATCGTGGGCATGCTGAATGAGCTTGGATGTTGTTGGTCGTGAAATGCCTAAAGCCAGGGCAACTTCCGCTTGGCTAAGGTTGTCGCGGTAATACATTTTTGCCGCGCGTAGGGATTGCTCATCACGACTGTCCACAATTCAACCTCAATCAATTAATGCTGAGTGCTTGTACGCATGCTTTATTTAACTTGTCTTTATTTTGCCTGATACAGCCGGGTTTACGGTGATCGCCGGGTATTTACGCTGAACAGCGTCCCTGTCCACGGTCCACTCCGCCAAGCTAATCGATAGAGCAACGTGCGCACCGCTTAGTGCCATCTGCCTCTGAGCACTATACGGATTTGTGTCATGAGAGTGGAAGCTATCAACATGCTGGGCATCCAGAGCTATTCCCCAGGCGGGAAGAGTACGAGTCGTGTCGCAACGCGCCGGGTGCTTCCAGTCTGAACTAGATTACAGCGCCGTGGCGATCATCATTGTCCGGTTGATGTGTGTGAAGGGACAATCAGCAAGCTACTAAGGAAGGCTAAGGGGGTTCCATTCCAGACTTCAATAAAAAATTCCCTCGACACCCATATAGACAGCTTAGGTTGCGTTACCTAAGCTTGAATGAGCCCACGCTTTATGCTCTCAACATTCATCGACAGGGCTAGCTGCCGTTTTTGGGAAGTAGGCGGCTTAGCCGAAAGGAAGAGTCCGATGCGGAAGCGAACCGGTGAGGTTCTAAAAGCTATTCGATGGTGGATTGGAATGGCTGTCGGACTCTTAGTTTTCTTCTACTTGTGGTCTTTGGTCTTCAAAGATGACTCGTTTTCATGGGAGGAATGGGGGAAAACGGTCCTGTTTGGAACCCTCGTCGGGGTCATATATTGGATTTATAGCCGGCCCAAGAAATAGAGGTACACAAATGTAGTCCATTGATTGTCAGAACGCACCAGGGCTGACAAATAAAACGTCGTCCAGACCGTGTACCCAGTCATAGCGGGGGTAGTGTGGTGCCCCTGGCAGGATTCGAACCCGCGCCACTCCGGGTAGAAGCCGGATGCTCTAATCCACTGAGCTACAGGGGCATTTTATCGATCGTGGGTTGCGCTTTCGTCGCAATCCACTAGACGAATATAACAGTACTGAACTCTTTGCTGATAACTGGTCCTTCGGGTTGATTAGATTGTCTCCGCGCTGGGTAGGGTTGGGAGTATGACGGAGGTAAAGACGAAAGCTGGTTCTTCGGTGCCTGTCCGGTCAGCTACCGGTTACTTTGTGCTCGCCGGGCTTGTGGCGGGAATAGTGGGGGCGGCCATCGGCTATTCCTTGTACAGCGAATCCCTGTCTGCCCTAGGAATTCCCGATCCGGGTTTCTCGGTATCATTCGGCCTCCCGTTTGTCCGTGGCCTGGCCACGATGTTCGGTTTCATTGGCGTCGGATCATTCTTGATGTCAGCCTTTGGTACCCCGCCGCGAAAAGACGGTTTCCTCGACGTCGACGGGTATAAAGCAAGCCGAACCGGAACATGGTGCTTATTTATATGGGCTGTTCTCGCGCTGCTCCTCATACCGATGAGTTTGTCGGATGTTTCCGGAGCCCCACTTTCGACGACGCTCAGCCCGGCGCACTGGGGCGAAGCGATCGACCAAGTATCCGTGGCGCGTTCCTGGATGTGGGTCGCGATCTTCGCGCTGATCACTGTGGTGTGGTCCTTGGGCACGCGGCGCTGGATTTTCCAGATGCTGTTCTTCGCGTTCTCCCTGGTGACGTTGATTCCTATCAGCCTTGAAGGGCACTCAGCGGCCGGCGGTAACCACGACTATGGCGTTAATTCGTACCTGTGGCACTTTGTTTTTTGTGCATTGTGGGTCGGTGGCCTGGCGGCAATGATCCAGCACGCCCTGCGCAAAGGGCCCCACATGGACGTCATCGTTAAGCGATACAGCTTTTTAGCATTGGTGTCGATTATTGTTTTGGCGATCTCAGGAGTAGTTAATGCGTTGCTCCGCATCCGCGTCGATGAACTCCTGACTAGTAATTATGGCCGAGTAATTACAGCCAAAGCGGTTTTGCTCATCGTTCTGGGCATTTTTGGATTCCTCCACCGACGAATGACGATTCCCAAGCTGGAAAAGGATCCGTCAGACCGACTCGCCTTTTCCCAAATCGCGATCGTCGAATTGGTCGTGATGGCCGCGACAATCGGCGTCGCCGTGTCTTTGTCTCGCATTCCACCACCCTTGCCGAAAGAGCTAAACCTCAACGTCATGGAGCTCGAGTTGGGCTTCAGCCTGACGAAGCCACCGTCGTGGGGCGGTCTCTTCGGCATGGTGCGGTTCGACATGATTTACGGAACCGTCGCAATAATTGCGGAAGTTTTATATGTGTGGGCCTACGTCCATCTCCGGAAGAAGGGCGGGGAGTGGCCTTTTAGCCGAGTGCTGTGGTGGACGCTAGGGAACATTCTTCTACTTTTCGCGACGTCTTCTGGCCTCGGGATGTACGCGATGGTGTCGTTCTCGATGCACATGATCCAGCACATGATTTTGTCGATGGCGATCCCGATTGCCTGGGTTTTGGCTGGTCCGGTGACCTTATTCCTCCGCGCCTTGCCCGTTGCGGGACGCGACGGTGTCCCCGGGCCGCGTGAGTGGATTGTGGCTTTTATTAATAACCCGGTTTCGCGGTTTTTAACGAACCCCGTTGTGGCTGCTGCGCAATTCGTTATTGGGTTCTACATTATGTACTTCACGCCTCTATTTGAGGCTCTCATGAAGTATCACTTCGGCCACCTATTCATGATCGCCCACTTCTTGGTCTCCGGATACATTTTCTACTGGATATCAATTGGTATCGACGCGGCACCTCGCCACACCTCGCCGTTCATCAAAATGGTGACCATCTTAGGAACAATGCCGTTCCACGCTTGGTTTGCGATTGCCCTCATGCAGTTGAATTACCCGCTCGGGCAACCGATGTATGAAACCTTCGGGATCCCGTGGCACGTCGACTACATGGCTGATCAGAACCTGGGCGGCAAGATCGCGTGGGCAACCGGTGAGATCCCACTGTTAATCGTGACAGCGGCTCACTTCCTGCAATGGCGTCGGGAAGATAGTAAAGAAACAGCACGCTATGAGCGTCGTGCTGACCGAACCCACGAGGCCGAACTCAATGCCTACAACGAGATGCTAGCGGCGCTGAACTCTGGCGCAGGGGATCGGGAACTGCAGGACTACTACAGCTCAGATTATTCGTCTGACGAGGTACGGAGTTACTTCCACCAGAAGAAGTTTGAGCACCATAACGTGCCGAAGGGGCGGCGCTCATCAGCGAAAACGTCTTCCGGTAAGCCAACCGGCAGTGTTGACGTTGAGCAGCAGGATGTCAGTGGAAAAGGGGCAGGGAACGGCAGGTCCGGTGAAGGGGACTGAGCTGACAACCGGCCGGATTAGCCTGGCCGGGGCCCGAAGTCGGCAATAGCTAAGCCCTATCTAAAGCCAGCTTATTAATAGTTGCCACGCGTATAGGAAGGGTGTATAACTAGGGGCAGAGCGAAGGAAAAGCCCGGGATCGGGCACCGTCCACGTAGCTCTGAGACGACAAACCAACTTATCGAGAGAAGGAAAAGATATGACTTCCGCGCAAGCATCTGTTGGGCGTTCGGCTTCCGCTGAAAGCTCTGTTCAAACAACTCCAGCCTTTAGTGCTCCTAGCGACGTTGTTTCTGATCTGCAGAAGGTTCTCGTTGATTTCATCGATTTGAGCCTGGTTGCTAAGGAAGCTCACTGGAACATTCTCGGACCGAACTTCCGTGACCTGCACTTGAACTTAGACGAGCTTGTCTCGGTTGCTCGTGAAGGCACCGACGAAATCGCTGAGCGTATGCGTGCTTTGAATGGCATTCCCGATGGTCGCACGGCCGTTGTAGCCGCAGGTTCCTCGCTTCCGGAGTTCCCGGCAGGAGAAATCCTTACTCACGACGCTATTTCCCACGTCGTCGAGGCTATTAACGCGACAACCAACACCATGCGTGAGGTTCACGATCGCGTTGACGAGGCTGACCCGACGAGTGCTGATCTGCTGCACGAATACATCAAGCAGCTGGAGCAGCAGGCTTGGTTCATCAGCGCTGAGACCCGTACTCCATCTGGAAAGTAATACATATCGATCTTCACTGTGCGCCTAGCTGAACCCGTGAACCGGGATTCAGCAGCGTGTTTCCCTGTTCGTCATTGGAGGTCATGACGAGGCCTCACAATGACACAAGCCGGACTGTGCGATAGCGCGGTCCGGTTTTTCTTTATCGTCATGCGATTACTTATTGATCGACGACACCTGCCTTCGGTGCTTAACCCTTCTTTCGGCACGGGTCGCCATTTTTGTTTCACCGATCTTTTTCACCGTGTGGATTCATTCCGCGGATAAGAAAAACACACGGATAAAAATCTGTGGATAACTTTGTTTATCCACAGCGGCCGCCCGATGAAGCTCCTCACAGGCCCAATTTCCGGACCACGGTGTGCCACTCTGAGTTTGTCATTTTCAGATCGTCTCTATCGATGAGGTCTTCACGGTACTGCGCTAATCAGCTACTCAGCTGCTCTGCCATTACCGGGAGCGCCCTTCGTGGGAGGGAGAGTAGGTACGTCATGGCACAAAATTCTGCAATGGTCACCGTCGTGGGAAACGTCGTCAGTGACCCAGTTGATCGAACACCATCGGGTCGAACCCCTTTCGCAACTATGCGCGTTGCGTCGGATCGTCGTTGGCGTGACGACGACGGTGTGTGGCAGTCATCTGACTCATTATTTATCGACGTCCAGATGTCGGGTCCGCTGGCCACACACTGCCTGAAATCGGTGTCGAAGGGGATGCCAGTTGTTATATACGGTCGGCTGATCACTCATTCATGGGAGGCGACGTTGGACTCGGGGGAGAAGATCACCCGGAGCTCCGTGAGGATCAAGGCCTCTCACGTTGGAGTTGACCTCAACAAGATCGTCATTACGTCCGCGATGACTAGCCGCCTAGGACGTTTGGTTCCGTTGGAAATCGGCTCCTCTGCTGGAGCAACCAAGGGATCAGGGGAGGTGACGAGTCTCTCCACCGATTGGGACGGGACGGTCACGTCGGATGGAAATCCATTCCCCGAGGGCTCGTCGAGTGATTCGAGCACTTCCACCGACTCCACAGCCCTGAGGGACTCCACGCATTTGAGCGAACAGGAGGATTCATACAGCCGAGACGTCGCCCTGGCGAGCGCATGAGCACGTGCTCCCGTGAGTGCGTCGTCGTAACTGGTTGTTGTTAGCACCGTGCTTGCGTACCCTCAACGGTTAGACTTTGCTGAGGAACTTGCGCGGGGACCATCCCTCCTCTTAACTCTCGAGGTTGCTCCTTGAGATCAGCTTCAGAGGTGGTGAACCCTATGGTTATCGGCCATAGTAGGTGAGCAGAGAATGCTAGGTTCGTGTGGCATAGAAAAATGAGTTGAGGACTGTATGGGTGAATTCATTTACACAATGAAAAACGTGCGCAAGGCGCATGGAGAAAAAGTCATTCTTGACGACGTCACCATGGCTTTTTATCCGGGGGCCAAGATCGGCGTGGTGGGGCCAAACGGTGCCGGAAAATCGTCGATCTTGAAAATTATGGCGGGAATTGATCAGCCCTCCAATGGTGAGGCGTTCCTCGATCCCGGTGCTTCTGTGGGGATCTTGCTCCAGGAGCCTCCACTCAACGAGGAAAAGACCGTCCGCGGCAACGTGGAAGAAGGCCTCGGAGAGATCTGGGAAGTCAAGCGTGAATATGAAGAAATCGCCGAAAAAATGGCGACGGATTATTCCGATGAACTCATGGAACGCATGACCGTTCTACAGGAAAAGATCGACACTGCCGACGCCTGGGAACTGGACTCGAAGATCGACCAGGCCATGGATGCGCTGCGGTGCCCGCCGTCAGACTCGCCAGTGACGACGCTATCCGGTGGTGAGCGTCGTCGTGTAGCACTTGCCAAGCTTCTTTTGGCTGAGCCAGATCTATTGCTGCTCGATGAGCCCACCAACCACTTGGACGCTGAGTCTGTGCTCTGGCTGGAGCAGCATCTTCGTAATTATCCGGGCGCGGTGTTGGCTGTTACTCACGACCGTTACTTCCTTGACCACGTTGCTCAGTGGATTTGTGAGGTCGATCGCGGGAAGCTGTACCCCTACGAAGGTAACTACTCCACGTACCTGGAGAAGAAGTCCGAGCGTCTACAGGTTGCGGGTAAGAAAGACGCCAAGCTGCAGAAGCGATTGAAGCAGGAACTGCAGTGGGTGCGCTCGGGTGCGAAGGCACGTCAGGCGAAGAATAAAGCTCGCCTGCAGCGTTACGAGGAAATGGCTGCGGAGGCCGAGAAGTACAAGAAGCTCGACTTTGAGGAAATCCAGATTCCGACGCCGCAGCGCTTGGGTAACCAGGTCGTGGAGGTCAGCCACCTCAACAAGGGCTTCGACGGCCGTACGTTGATTAAAGATCTGTCCTTCACGTTGCCTCGTAACGGCATCGTCGGTGTTATCGGCCCGAACGGTGTGGGTAAGTCCACCTTGTTCAAGACGATTGTGGGGCTTGAAGAGCCGGATTCCGGCGAGGTGAAGGTCGGTAAAACTGTCGACATCAGCTATGTCGACCAGAACCGTGAGAATATTGACCCCGAAAAGACCGTGTGGGAAGTCGTTTCTGACGGGCTGGACTACATCATCGTCGGCCAGAACGAAATGCCATCGCGCGCTTATATTTCGGCTTTCGGTTTCAAAGGCGCCGATCAGCAAAAGCCAGCCAAGGTGCTCTCCGGCGGTGAGCGTAACCGTTTGAACCTGGCGCTGACCTTGAAACAGGGTGGTAACCTGATCCTATTGGATGAGCCCACCAACGATCTGGATGTCGAAACTCTCTCCAGCTTGGAGAACGCTCTCGAACAATTCCCAGGATGTGCCGTCGTGATCTCCCACGATAGGTGGTTCTTGGACCGCACGTGTACGCACATTCTTGCCTGGGAAGGCAATGTTGCTGAAGGTCAGTGGTACTGGTTTGAAGGTAACTTCGAAGATTATGAGAAGAACAAGGTCGATAGGCTCGGTGAAGAAGCTGCGCGTCCCCACCGTGTGACTCACCGGAAGTTAACTCGCTAACTCGTTAGGTCGTGGTGAAATATGCCGTTTCGTGAAGTACTCGGACGCACTGGCCGGGTTCATACATTGTCATTGCCGCTCCGTTGGTCCGACTTCGACATGTATGGCCACGTTAATAACTCGGCATATCTTGAGTTTTCGCAGGATTCCCGCGTTGCATTCCTGAAAGAAATGGAGTCCATCGCCGGTAAAGGGTCGGTGCCCCAGGTGTTCGTGCGCCATGCCGAATTGGATTACCGACGCGGGATTTCGCCATCCAGCCGCACCGTGACCGTGAACTCAGAAGTGACCCGGATTGGCCGAACGTCGTTTGGTGTTCGCCAACTGATCCTTGATAGCGACGGGATCGTGTGTTGCGAAGTGAAGATTACGCAGGTTGCTGTTGACCTGCGGTCGGGTTCTCCGCGTGAAATTACGGACAGCGAACGGCAGGCTCTTGAGTCCATGATCACTCGGCCCGTGAGGGAAATCGAACGGGGCCAAGATAATGAACCCGATATCGACCAACTCGTGCCTCCGGATTCCACGGAGTAATCCATCGGCCTTAACCAGGGGACACCATGCCGATAACCGTTGAGCACGGCGTTGCTCGGGACCTCTTTACTTTCATGTCTCGGGCAGAGCACCTCGATTCGACGGCGCTGGTCCGGATTCATCCCGCAGATACCCCATCGCGCCAACCGAATGCCGCGGGTGCTGCCGTAGAGTCTCGTGACCAGCGTCATCAGTGGTTCGATGTTTATGTCACCACGCCGCTTGGCCCCTTTGGGCTGCGACGGGTCCGTGGTGTGTGGGGGAATGACTCAGCTCGTGACGTCATCACGCACTGTTCGAATGTGCGGCGGGCCATTGATGCGTCGACCCATTTTCACTCTCGGGAGGGTGGCCCCTTAACTCTTTCGTTGGAGCACCCCGGTACGCCGGGAATGTGGCCCGGACCCGTGCCCCTGACAGAGACATTCACCCATATCGATGACGTAGCAATAGACACCGTTGCGACGTTATATAACGACGTCCGTGACACAGCCACGGCAGAATCGGGGCCAGCGGGGATAGCTCAATCGCTGTTGGACCAGAAGATTATGACTGTCGAATCGCCGACGGCGGAACAGACAGCGCAGCTCACGTCGCGAGCCATTATCGCCCTGGGAAGCCTCGGATTTATCGGAGGCGATGTTATGCGCGTCTCCGTATCGCCTCTCTGGGTGAGGGCCGACACGAGGCTGGGGACGGTCCTCGCACAACGCAGGAACCGGCTGAACCTCCTTACTATGTAGGCCCAGCCGGTATATCCGGGGAGGCCTCGGCGTACCCAGTTGCAGGGGCCATCGAGGCCGTAGCTTTTAGCTCCGATCGTGCTCGCGCGCTGCAGCGAAGCGGCGCTGATTATCCTTACCCTCTGCGATCAGTCGGCGGAAACCAGCGGGCAGGTCTTCGTCGGCAATCAGTTTTTCGGCTCGAGCGATGGCCTCATCCGAGGTATCCCATGACGGATACATCCCCGCGAGCACCCGCAGAGCCATCTCGCCATTGAGGTTCTCCCACACACCGAGGGCCTCATCGAAATAACGATCGCGGTAACCGGCCAAGAGCTCGTCACTACCAGCAGTCCTGAACCCTGCCACATTCGACAACAACTGGCGGTTCGACAGCGTCGACGCATCTTCGCCCATGATGTCATCCCACACGCGAGACTTGTTGTCCGCCGTCGGCACAAGCGCCCGCGCCGCAATCGCCGCTTGTTCGCCCAACGAGGAACGATCGTTCGCGGAGGTTTCGTCGATAAGCTTTGTGACCTCGTCCTCTGACACTCCGTGGGAACCGCTGGACGCGGCGAGCATCTTGATAGCAAGCCACGTCATATCGGTATCGATGGAGAGGCCGTCCAACTCGACAGTTTCCGGAGCACCATCGACAATTGCCCGCGCGATAGCAACAGTCTCCGCGGTGGGCTCCACATTAGGCAGCTCCTTGACCGCCGCGAGCTGCGTATCGCTGCCCGGATCAGCCGCCCGTGCCGTCGATACCAAAGCATGAGCAACCGCATCCCAGCCTTCGTCGGCAAGCCACGTCGGGTCGGCATAGTTCCTGGCCGCGGACACAACTTGTCGAACTAATTGCTGAACGACGGCGGTTTCCGACTCATGAGGCAATCCACGCTCAACAAGCGCGATGAAATCACGTGCGCGCAAACGACCAGCGCGCAGACGCTCCCACTCCGCCGACCAGCAGAGAGCGCGAGCCATGGGATCCTTAATCGACGGCAGGTGATTCAGAACAAACTCATTGGAGGCATCGTCGAGATCGATGAGCGCGTACGTCAGATCCCCATCATTGGGCAGAATGAGATCGCCGACGGGAGTGCCGACGAGCTCAGGAACGTCGGTGCTCTCACCGTGGATATCCAACTCAGTGTGAGCTGTGCGAACGACCTCACCATCCCTGAGGGAATAGACGCCGACGCCGATGCGGTGATCGCGATGCTCACCATCACCCGGCTGCGCGCCACTCTGCTTGACGGCAACCGAGGTGTAGGCCCCGTCCTTAGCCTGTGCATCCACGGACAAGGTATTGACGCCGGTGGTCTTGAGCCACTGATCAGCCCACTGGGACAGATCGCGCCCCGACGATTCCTCGAGCGCGTCAAGGAGATCATCGAACGTGGCGTTGTCGTACTGATGCCGCTGGAAGTGGAGCCGCACGCCGGCGAAGAACTCGTCGAGCCCGACATAAGCGGCTAGCTGCTTGAGAACTGACGCGCCCTTGGCATAGGTGATTCCGTCGAAGTTCTGGTCGACAGTTTCGATATCCGACGCATCCGTCGAAATCGGGTGCGTGGACGATAACTGGTCTTGTGCGTATGCCCAGGCCTTTTCGACGTGGGCAAATGTGACCCACGCGGTGGTGAATTCGCTGACCTCAGTTTGAGCCTGCGCCGAGGACCAGGTGGCGAATGATTCGTTAAGCCACAGGTCATTCCACCACTTCATGGTGACGAGATCGCCGAACCACATGTGCGCCATCTCGTGGAGGATGGTGTCGTTGCGGCGCTCATAGAGGTACCGAGTGGTGGCTGACCGGAAGACATAGTCTTCACGAATCGTGACGGCCCCGGCGTTTTCCATTGCCCCCATGTTGTATTCAGGGCAGAACACTTGGTCGTATTTCTTAAATGGATACGGGATACCGAAGTGCTTAGCGTAGAAATCGAATCCCTGTTTTGTTTCCTTAAACAGTTCTTCGGAATCGAGGTGCTCGGCCAGCGCCCGTCGGCAATAAAGACCGAGTGGAATTTCGACTTCCTGGCTGGCCGAATCGTCCGAGGCTTCGGTTGATTCGTCCGACGTTTCGGGGTGCGGAGTAATAGTTCCGCGCCACACATCGGTGGCTTCGGTGTACGGCCCCGCCATGAAGGCGATTAAATAAGTAGAGAGAGGGTAATCAACCTCAGCTTCATGAATGGCGACCGTCGTCTGAGAGTTCTCGCCATCGGTCGTCAGAATCCCCGCCCGGGGAGCGGTCACCGTTGTGCTGACGGGCCCATTGGTAATGAGCCGCCACGAATCGGGCGTGATGACCTGCACCCGGTACGTCGCTTTGAGATCCGGCTGGTCAAAGCACGCGAAGACGCGTTTGGCGTCGGCAGTTTCAAACTGTGTGTAGAGGTAGACGGCGTTATCGGATGGATCGACGAAACGGTGAAGCCCCTCGCCCGACGTCGAATAGCGGCATTCGGCGCACACCGTGACGCGGTTGTCGCCAGGTTCCAGATTGCGAAGCTGAATACCGGCTTCCTCGTCATACTGATTATCCGAATAACGGATCGCATCGGTCGTGACATCGGCCCCGTTGAGCTGCACAGATGTTACTCGCGAGGCGCGGAGATCCAGGAAGGTTCCTTGCTCCAGATCGCCCTCCGACACACCGTCGCGCGTGTGGAACCACACTGTGGTCTTCGATGTAAAGGTTTTTTCTCCAGGAAGCCCATGTCCGTCAGTGAGGTCTAAAATTATGGAGTACCGGTCCACTCCGATGAGTGCGGCCCGGTCCTTGGCCTCTTGCCAGGTGAGATTAGTTGATGACATTCCTGCGTTGTGTCCTTTCACTGGAGGGCTTTGGATATGCGAGAGCATAAAGTTCCCAGATATTGAGACTACTAGGTGATGAAAAATCGCGGGAGCAATGAGCTCTCGGTGAGCACAGCGCCAACGTACAGATCATGGAGGTAATGACATGGCCGATAAACAACGAGTCGATTTTTGGTTTGATGTCTCGTGCCCGTTTTGCTGGGTAACATCCCGGTGGATTAAAGAGGTAGAAAAAGTCCGGGACATCACGGTTGTTTGGCATCCTATGAGCTTGTCGGTTCTCAATGAGAACAATGATGATCTTCCCGACGATTACAAGAAGATGATGAAGCAGACGTGGGGGCCCGCTCGCGTTGCCGCCCTCATTGCCGACGAGAACCCGGAGAAGTTAGACGCGTACTACACCGCAATGGGCACGCGGATTCACGATAAGAAAGAAGTCGACGCCCACGCCGGCGAAGGATTCGACGACGTGCTTCGGGACGCTCTGGACGAGATTGGCCTTCCGGCGTCCTACCTCGACGTGGCGCACTCCACGGAGAAGGACGATTCGCTACGCCGTCACCACCAGGGCGCGATGGACGCGGTCGGCGACGACGTGGGAACGCCGGTGCTGAAGTTGGGCGATAACGCGTTCTTCGGGCCAGTGATTACCCGTGTACCGCGCGGGGAAGATGCTGGACGAATCTTTGATGGGGCAGTGGCCTTGGCGGCGTTCCCGCACTTCTTCGAATTGAAACGATCTCGCACAGAGATGCCAGAAAACAAGACTGCTGAGCTACCCTAGAACTATGCGCGTTTATCTTGGTGCGGACCACGCTGGGTTCGAGTTGAAAAATACTATTGCTGCTCATTTGGAAAAGAACGGCCACGAGATCGTTGATTGCGGGGCTCATTCCTTTGATCCCAAGGATGATTACCCTGCTTACTGCATCGAAGCCTCTGCCCGGGTCGTGAACGATCCCGGATCATTGGGCATCGTGATCGGCGGTTCCGGGAATGGTGAGCAGATCGCTGCCAACAAGGTCAAGGGAGCCCGTTGTGCTTTGGCCTGGTCCGTGGAGACGGCCAAGCTTGCCCGGGAGCACAACAACGCACAGCTCATCGGTTTAGGGGCTCGTCAGCACTCCGAGGACGAAGCCCTCGAGATTGTCGACGCTTTCATTGAGACGCCGTGGTCGAATGAGGAACGCCACCAGCGGCGGCTCGATATCCTCGCGGAGTATGAACGTACGGGGATGGCACCCGCGTTGCCTGAAGACCAGTAGGCCACTCGGGCTACCGTCGGGGCTGGGGCACGAACGTGCCATAAAAGAAAGCATCTCTTGCGCAACAACGTGCAAGAGATGCTTTTCCTTTTCCGGTGTTATCTTCTTTTAGCTCGCCCTCCACCGAAGAGGAGCATTCATCATCGGACAGCGTGGTTATGGCCTGGTCAGGGTGGCGCTTAACCGTCGGTGTCGGAGTCGTTTTTTCTCCTACGGTCAACTCGATTCTCGTGCCAATGCTTTACGTCTTCAGCGTCCCAGAGAGTCAATCCCTGAAACTTTGCTACAGGCTTTGGTGCGCGACCACGACCCGCATAGCTGGTGAATGTACCCCGCGCTGTACCAGAAAACTCAGCGCATTGCGCTGCGGTCCACAGCTCGTGTCCTGAGTCTTTGTCAAGAAGGATCGGTGTCATGAGTCAGGAGTGTACGCCCGAAAAATAGGGGAGCGCTATGTAGCACAACTCCAGCTAAACCGGCATGAAATCCGTTAAACTACTTATTACACCCCCGTATGTGTTCAACCCACGTTTAAAGGCGCTGCTTACCAAAGAATCTGCAGATTTCTGCCCGATAAAGAATCGTTAACTATTCGTTATCGAGCCGGTAAAAAAGTTACCCCATAGTAGGGGTACTGATAATGGTATGGTTGCCAAAACTAATTATTGGAACTCGACTGAACGGTGCCCTCGTTGTCCCTCCACCACCTCGTGGTGGTCAACAATCAGGTGTCGGGCCTCCAACCGCTCAATCATCCGACGGTCGTGAGTGACAACAAGCACGGTTCCCTCAGCACTTGCGATGGCATCCTGCACCTCTTCAATCAAGTCGACGGAGAGGTGGTTCGTCGGCTCGTCGAGAAGGAGAATGTGGGGCGGGCGGGCCGCAATCAGCGCAAGCGCTACTCGTCGTTGCTGGCCTATAGAGAGGTCCCCGACGGGTCGAATAGCGTCCTCCGGGGCCAGCAGTCCGAGCTCGTCGAAGCTTACAGTGGGGTTGGGTGCCAACGCATACAGATCTTCCGCTGATTGTGTGGGATCATCCCACCGCTGCTCTTGGTGGAGAACACCGACGCTTTGACCTTCCCCAATGCGAACTTGCCCGCTCTCTGTCGGCACCGCGCCGGAGATAGCCCCCAGTAACGACGACTTGCCTGCTCCATTCGGGCCCGTGATCACCACTTTTTCGCCCGGGCGAATAGTCAAAGACCCTACGCGGACACGATCTGGGACAACGAGTCCTTGCAATTTAATGGCGAAGTCCTCGTCGGATCCCGCCGCGACCCGACGACGCGGTACGGGCGCGGTCAAAGGCGCATCGAGACCGAGCACCGCAGGAGGCTGTTCCACACCGTTCTCCTCGAGCTCAGTGAGACGTTGCCGCGCCGCACGGATTCGTCGGGACAATTGACGCTCGGCCCGGTTACCGGCCATCCCATACATAACCTTTTCGTTGTCCCGCTTCGCCTTCTTGGGGCCGGCCGACTCATGATGCGCCTCAATATCCTGCTCTAGCTGGTTTTTCTCCCTCTGCTCCGTCTTCCATTGATGCTCCCACAGAGCGCGCTCGTGCCGACGGTGCTTGTCATAAGCCGTGTAATTGCCCCTAAAAATGTGAATCCCCTCGCGCCGGGGAACGATATCGCCGATCTGGGTACACACCGCATCGAGAAAATCTCGATCATGCGTAGCGACGACAACCACGCCAGCGTGGTTATGAATGTGATCGATAACAAGTTCTCTGCCACGGTCGTCGAGGTGGTTCGTGGGCTCGTCGAGAAGGAGGATCTC
>NZ_JAUMTY010000028.1 GCF_030530965.1 Corynebacterium sp.
GATATCCTCCCGCAGTTTTCCAGCATGCGGACACACTTTTGTCGTAAAACCCGTTTGGCGTATAACCCGCTGACAACGGCTCGCGTGAAAGGCGTCGCCACGCCCGGATTTTCTGACGCTGATTGTCAGCTAACCGCATAGAGCTCTACCTGTGATTATGTTTTCCCCGCCTGGGAAAAGAGAGTTTGCGCATGGTCCGTAAACGTGTTTTAATACTCGGGTTGCTTTAACACGATGCACCCCGCAACACCGGAAAGTCCATCGTCTGCAGTGATAATCACGCAATAACCTGTTCATACGCACTATCGACGTACGTCAGCCAGCGTGTGTCACGGCGCAGAGCGAAGGAAACTACCGATGACCGGTAAGGCATCGCTGGTGAAGTGAGCATGATCCACGGTGGTCAAACTCCTCCGTAGTGCGCTCGGATTCGCTTGGGCCTCATGGCCCGCTACTACGACAACATGTGATGTCGCAGAGAATCTGAGGAAGCGTAACCGGCGGGATAAGACCGCGGTGCTGACTAGATGAGAAGGCGACACGCCCTCCACAGCCCGAGCCGGGAGCATGGCAAATACACAGCGGCAGTAGGAAAAAGACCGCAGCCCATTCGTCGACAATAGTGATGAAAAGCGGGTAGCGGAGCCTCTTTCCCTGCATTGATCCGATCCTGATCCTCACGCGGTCACGGCATAGAGACATGCCGGTCAGCGTGAATAGCGACGGAGCGAGCCACGTGTAGCCGTGCGTTCGCACCGCTCAGTGGGGGGATCGTCATCAACATGCACATACTGGCACTGTGCCGGCTTCCAAGCGGGCGTCAGCGCTGACGGACAATGTAAGTAAAGACAAGCAGATCCGGAATGACGCAGTACACGCTGCACCAGGAAGGATTGATGCTAGGAATGAGGACAAGCGTGGCGGGACAAAAAATCCGCATTAGGCTCAAGGCCTACGACCACGAGGCAATTGATGCCTCGGCGCGCAAGATCGTGGAGACGGTCACTCGTACCGGCGCAACTGTAGTTGGCCCGGTACCGCTGCCGACAGAAAAGAACGTTTACTGTGTTATTCGTTCTCCGCACAAATATAAGGACTCGCGTGAGCACTTCGAGATGCGCACGCACAAGCGCCTGATCGACATCATCGACCCCACCCCGAAGACCGTTGACGCACTTATGCGCATCGACCTTCCGGCAAGCGTCGACGTGAACATTCAGTGAGCCTGGACCGTAGCGGAGAAGAATCAATGAGTGAAAATCAGATCAAGGGCATTCTGGGCACCAAGCTCGGCATGACCCAGGTCTTCGACGAAGACAACCGCGTTGTGCCGGTCACCGTCGTCGAAGCAGGGCCGTGCGTCGTGACCCAGATTCGCACCGAAGAAAAGGATGGCTACAGCGCCATCCAGATCGCCTATGGCGATATTGACCCCCGTAAAGTAAACAAGCCACAAAGCGGCCACTTCGCAAAAGCCGGAGTGACACCACGTCGCTACGTCACCGAAATCCGCATGGATGACGTCTCCGACTACGAAGTCGGACAGGACGTCACCGTCGAGCTTTTCGGCGATGTCAAGTTTGTCGACGTCACCGGCACCACCCGCGGCCACGGCTTCGCCGGCGCAATGAAGCGCCACGGCTTCGCCGGCCAGGGCGCTGCCCACGGTAACCAGGCTGCCCACCGCCGTGTCGGCGGCATCGGCGCCTGCGCCACCCCGGGCCGCGTCTTCAAGGGCACCCGCATGGCTGGCCGCATGGGTAATAACCGCGTCACCACACAGAACCTCAAGCTGTTCAAGGTGGATGCTGACTCGAACCTGCTGCTCATCAAGGGCGCAGTTCCCGGCATCCGTGGTGGCCTCGTTACCGTCAAGACCGCAGTGAAGGGCGGTGCACACGCATGAGCAATCTAACGCTAGATGTCCACACCGCTGACGGATCGACCAACGGCACCGTTGAGCTGCCGTCGTCCGTGTTCGACGTCGAGGTCAGCACCCCGCTGCTGCACCAAGTTGTCACCGCACAGTTGGCAGCACGCCGGCAGGGCACCCACGCCACCAAGACCCGCGGCCAGGTCCGCGGTGGTGGCCGCAAGCCTTACCGTCAGAAGGGAACGGGTCGTGCCCGCCAAGGGTCCATCCGTGCGCCCCAGTTCACCGGCGGTGGCACTGTTCACGGTCCGCAGCCGCGCGACTATGACCAGCGCACGCCTAAGAAAATGAAGGCAGCCGCACTGCGCGGCGCTCTGTCCGACCGGGCTCGTCACGACCGCATTCACGTGGTCGAGGACCTCGTCCCAGGGCAGACCCCCTCAACGAAAGCCGCTCGTACTTTCATCGAGCGCCTCACAGACCGCAAGTCGGTACTCGTTGTGCTCGGTCGCGAGGACGTCAACTCCATCAAGAGTGCACGTAACCTCCCGAACGTTCACATCCTGCCGAGCGACCAGCTGAACACCTACGACGTCCTCAACTCGGACGATCTCGTGTTCTCTGTCGAGGCCCTCAACGCCTTCATTGAGCGCGCTACCGGCGCCGAGACGAAGGAGGAGAGCAAGTGAGCGACTTAAATAACCCCCGCGACATCATCATCGCACCGGTTGTCTCCGAGAAGTCCTACGGCCTGATGGAGCAAGGCACTTACACCTTCCTCGTCCGCCCGGACTCCAACAAGACACAAATCAAGATCGCCGTGGAAAAGATCTTCGGCGTGAAGGTTTCCAGCGTCAACACCCTCAACCGTGAGGGCAAGACCAAGCGCACCCGCTTCGGCTACGGTCGTCGCAAGTCAACCAAGCGCGCAATGGTGACGCTGGCAGCCGGTAGTGATCCCATCGACATCTTCGGCGGTTCTGCCTCCTAAGGCGGACAGTTAGGACTAAGTCATGGCTATTCGTAAATACAAGCCGACTACGCCGGGTCGCCGCCAGAGCTCTGTCTCCGGGTTCGATGAGCTCACTCGCTCTACCCCTGAGAAGTCTCTGCTGCGCCCGCTGCACAAGACCGGTGGCCGCAACGTACACGGCCACATCACCACACGCCACAAGGGCGGTGGACACAAACGCCAGTACCGTCTGATCGACTTCCGTCGTAACGACAAAGACGGTGTGCCAGCCAAGGTCGCTCACATCGAGTACGACCCGAACCGCACGGCCAACATCGCGCTGCTGCACTACTTCGATGGCGAGAAGCGCTACATCATCGCGCCTCGCAACCTGAAGCAGGGCACCGTTGTTGAGTCCGGCGCCAACGCTGACATCAAGGTGGGTAACAACCTGCCGCTGCGCAACATCCCGACCGGTACAACCATCCACGCCGTGGAGCTCAAGCCGGGTGGCGGCGCTAAGCTCGCCCGCTCCGCTGGTTCCTCCATTCAGCTGCTGGGTAAGGAAGGCAAGTACGCCATCCTGCGTATGCCGTCCACCGAAATCCGTCGCGTTGACGCGCGTTGCCGCGCCACCGTCGGTGAGGTCGGAAACGCTGACCAGATCAACATCCGCTGGGGCAAGGCCGGCCGTATGCGCTGGAAGGGCGTCCGCCCGACCGTCCGCGGTGTCGTCATGAACCCCGTCGACCACCCGCACGGTGGTGGCGAGGGCAAGTCCTCCGGTGGACGCCACCCGGTTTCCCCGTGGGGTCAGCCAGAGGGACGTACCCGCAAGCCAAACCGCCCGAGCGATGGCCTGATCGTGCGCCGCCGCCGCAGCAACAAGAACAAGAAGCGCTAAAAGGAGGTAGTTGAGAATGCCACGTAGCCTCAAGAAAGGCCCCTTCGTCGACGAACACCTCCTTTCGAAGGTGGACGCACAGAACGACAAGGGCACCAAGCAAGTCATCAAGACATGGTCTCGCCGTTCCACCATCCTTCCCGATTTCATCGGCCACACCTTCGCCGTCCACGACGGACGCAAGCACGTGCCGGTGTTCATCGACGACTCCATGGTGGGCCACAAGCTCGGCGAGTTCGCCCCAACCAAGACCTTCAAGGGTCACGTCAAGGACGATAAGAAGGGACGTCGATAAGCAATGGCTGATACCGTAACGTCAGCACGCGCCACCGCCCGCTACGTCCGCGTCACCCCGATGAAGGCTCGCCGCGTTATCGACACCGTGCGCGGAAAGTCCGTCGAGGAAGCACTTGACATCCTCAAGTACGCTCCCCAGTCGGCCTCCGAACCGGTGTACAAAGTTGTGGCCTCCGCCGCAGCGAACGCGGAAAACAACTTCGGCCTGGACCGGAACAGCCTCGTCATCTCGCAGGCTTGGGCCGACGAAGGACCGACCATGCGGCGTTTCCGCCCACGCGCACAAGGACGCGCATTCCATGTCCGCAAGCGCACCAGCCACATCACCGTGGTCGTCGAAAGCCAGAAGGGAAGTGCTCAGTAGTGGGACAGAAAATTCACCCCTACGGCCTCCGGCTGGGAATCACCTCTGAGTGGCGCTCACGCTGGTACGCCGACAAGCAGTACGCCGATTACCTCGCTGAAGACATCAAGATCCGCGACTTCCTGTCCAAGGGACTCGAGCGCGCCGGCATCGCCGATGTTGTCATCGAGCGCACCCGTGACCGCGTCCGTGTAGACATCCACACCGCGCGCCCCGGTATCGTGATCGGCCGCCGTGGAGCTGAAGCTGACCGCATCCGCGGGAAGCTGGAAAAGCTCACCGGCAAGCAGGTTCAGCTGAACATTCTTGAAGTCAAGAATGTGGACGCCTCCGCACAGTTGGTTGCGCAGTCCATCGCTGAGCAGCTGTCCAACCGTGTCGCGTTCCGTCGCGCCATGCGTAAAGCTATCCAGGGCGCAATGCGTCAGCCACAGGTCAAGGGCATCAAAGTTGTGTGCTCCGGCCGCCTGGGTGGTGCCGAAATGGGCCGCACTGAGCGCTACCACGAGGGACGCGTTCCGCTGCACACCCTGCGCGCCGAGATCGACTACGGAACCTTCGAAGCCCACACCACCTTCGGACGCATCGGCGTCAAGGTGTGGATCTACAAGGGTGACGTTGTCGGTGGGCGCCGTGAAAGCTTGATCAACGCTCGCGACGATCGTGGCAGCCGCCGTGGCCGCAACGACCGCCCGCGTCGTGGTGGCGGACGTCGTCGCCGCGCCGCAGAGCAGAAGCAGGAGGGCTAAACATGCTTATCCCTAAGCGCGTTAAGTACCGCCGCCAGCACCGCCCGACTCGACGTGGTGTGTCGAAAGGTGGCAACCGCGTGACCTTCGGTGATTACGGTGTTCAGGCCCTCGAGCCCGCCTACATCACCAACCGCCAGATCGAGGCAGCCCGTATCGCTATCAACCGCCACGTCAAGCGTGGTGGCAAGGTATGGATCAACATTTTCCCGGACCGCCCCCTGACCCAGAAGCCACTCGGTGTGCGCATGGGTTCCGGTAAAGGCCCCGTCGAAAAGTGGATTGCCAACGTCAAGCCAGGCCGCATCTTGTTCGAAATGAGCTACCCCAGCGAAGAAGTTGCCCTTGAGGCACTCCGTCGCGCAGGTGCCAAGCTCCCGTGCAAGGTACGCATCGTCAAGAAGGAGGACCAGTTCTAATGGCTACCGGAACACCGGCCCATGAGCTCCGTGAGCTCTCTGCTGAAGAACTCACCACGCGCCTCCACGAGGCGAAGGAAGAACTGTTCAACCTTCGCTTCCAGAACGCAACTGGCCAGCTGACCAACAACCGCCGCCTCGGAACGGTGAAGCGCGACATCGCTCGCATCCACACCGTCATCCGCGAACGCGAACTGGGCCTGTCCAGCGCTCCGGGAGATGAGGCGTAATGAGTGAGGCAACCGTGAACGACAAGAAGAAAAAGGGCATCCAGAAGGTCCGCATCGGCTACGTCGTCTCTGACAAAATGCAGAAGACCATCGTGGTTGAGCTCGAAGACCGCAACCAGCACGCCCTTTACGGCAAGACCATCCGCACCACCTCCAAGGTGAAGGTGCACGACGAAAACGAGACCGCTGGCGTGGGCGACCGCGTCCGCATCGAAGAGTGCCGCCCGCTGTCGGCGAACAAGCACTTCCGTCTCGTCGAAATCCTGGAGAAGGCCAAGTAGCCTTCCCACAAGGGCATATTGCCCTGGATATCACCGCGTCTGCGTTATGCAGGCGCGGTTTTTCGTGTTTTGGGGACGGTTGGGTTTATGCCTGCGGCCCAATGCGCGCCGCCCAATTCCCCGCCGCCCCGCTGCGGTTTCCGGCCTAGCATGGACTCGGAGACAAGTTGTTAGTTCAACCACGCTGTCACATCAACAAGGAGAATTAGTCAACAACTCATGCATTTCAGCATCGCAACCGTTAGCCTTCCCGGAACCCTCGACGCCAAGCTTCGCGCTGCCGCCAAAGCCGGCTTCGACGGCGTCGAACTCTTCGTCCCGGATATTGAAGAAAGCCCGATGACTTTGAACGACATCACGTCGTTGATGGACGAATTGGGCCTCTCGTGTGACCTCTACCAGCCGGTCAAGAACCTCCTGAGCGTCAAAGACAAGGAGTTCCAGCACGGGCTCCGACGGTGCGAAACAGCGCTCGACCACGCTAAACAGCTCGGCACGAACACGATCCTGGTCTGTTCCAACACCGACTCCGCGTCGGTTGATAGCGACGAGGTCCGCGTGGACCAGCTCCGCCAGATCGGGAAACTCGCGGCAGACCAGGGCATGCGCGTTGCCTTCGAGGCCCTGGCGTGGGGCCGGTTCGTCTCCACGTTCGCCCACGCCTACGACATCGTTCGCCACGTGGATTTGCCCAATGTTGGCGTCTGCCTGGACAGTTTCCACATGCTGGCTCTCGGCGAGGATCCGTCGGTGATCGAGTCGGTGGATCCTTCCAAACTGTTCTTTGTTCAGCTTGCCGACGCCCCACGCCTGGACATGCCGGTCAAGGAACTGTCACGCCACCATCGCCAGTGGCCAGGGCACGGCGATCTGCCCGTGAAGGAATGCCTGGCTAAGGCTCTCAACGTGGGGTACAGCGGGCCGGTGTCGTTGGAGATCTTCAACGACTCGCTCGACCATGACGATCCGGAAGCGGCGGCTGTCGACGCGTACCAAGCGCTCGTTAGCGTGGCGCGGGGCTAAAGCGTCGTCGAACTAGAGCGCCGAATTGGAGCGTTGCGCCGCCTAGGGCCGCGAACTACAACGCCGCTGGCTCGATCGCGCCTGATCCGAACCCGCCACCGCCGTGTGAACAATTCCCCTCGTTACGCCGTATTCCGCGAGTGCCGGGTTGTCGCGAATACAGCGAGGAGCCCCGCCACCACCATCACGCCGATGAACCAGATCCCGGACATCGTCATCGCGGAGGTGGCGTCGGTAAGCGAGAGGTTGTTGGCCAGCGCGCCTCCATTGAGCGCTATTTCGGCCTCGATGACGTGGGTCACCGGGTTGTTGCGCGCGAACCATTGCAGGCCCGAGACGAACGCGGTCGCGGGGACGAACCCCGCGGAGAGAAACAGTGCGACCATGAAGAGGGGCGTGACGATCATGGTGGCGTCGGGGCTGGCCGCTCCGAACCCGAGTGCGAGGACCAGCGTCGCTGTGAATATTGCCCCGCCGATCACGGCGACGACGAGCCAGAGCGCCGCCGACCAGGTGTGGATCCTCATTCCGAACACGAACGAGGCCACGAGTGCGGGGATGCTGGCGAGGATGGTGCGCAAGAAACTGAATAACCACTCGCCGGCAATGAGCGGCCGGATTCCGCTGGCGCTCGTGGAGACTCGAGCGACGATTCCGGATTGGCGTTCGCGCACGATCTCTGCGCTATTGGCCGGAATGTAGAGCCACTGCGACCCCAAAATAAGCATGAGGCACAGGGGCAGCAGGTCGATTTTCTCGAGTCCCTGGACTTTGGCGATGAGGTCGCCGAACAGCGCCCACTGGAACACGATCATGAGCATCGGGGTGAAGATCGTGCTCAGCAGGGATGCGCGGGTGCGGACGAAGCGTCGGAAAAGGCGCGTGGTGTGGGCCCAGCTGGCGTGCGCCCGTCGCGGGGACGGCTTCGTGGCCGGATTCGTGGCGGACGGCGCCGGCGGGGTAGGCCGTGCGGTAGACGGCGCCGACGCGGTAGACGGTGCCGGCGAGTTGGGGGCAGCAGGTGTGTTAGACATGGGACTTCCTCGATATTGCTGCGAGAAAACCGTATATTCCCGCGACTAAGAAGACGACGATCCAGCAGAGTGCCTCGATACCGGTGGAGCCGGGGGAGTCACCGTTGATGAGTAGACGAGCCGTGTCGACCATGGTGGAGAGTGGTAGGTGCTCAATGACCGGGCGGACGCCGCTCGGCAGCGCCACTGCCGGCACAAATGCGGTGGATAGCATCACGATGGGAATTGTGAGCCCCTGGAACATCAGTGAGGTGCTGACCGGCTGGTGCGCCAGAAGACAGAGACCGTCGGCAATCGCGCTAATGGATACCGCGGCCCCGATCGTGAGGAGAATGAGGAGCAGCAGGTCGACGGCACCTCCGTGGAATCGCGCGCCGATCAGGACGGTGAGCACGATGACGGGGACGATGGAGATCGCGCCGCGGGTGAGGTCGGCAAGCAACCGGCCGGCGACGAGCGACCAGTTGGGCGCGGGCATCGTGCGGATCCGTGCGTGTATCCCGTCTTCGGCGTCTTGGGCGACGGCTAGCGACGATCCCCCGGCGGTGAAAAATGAGCCCTTGGAGGACACCCGCGGGGAGAAGGAATGTGGCGTAGCTAATGCCGAAGCCGTCGGTGGCCCGCGAGAATGCCCCGTAGAAGATGGCGATGAAGATCGCGGGGATCACAAAAATGGAGGGGAGCACCGATTTATTGCGGATCACGCGTTTGAAGTCGCGTGACCATACCGACGTGATCGCCGCCGAGCTGCTCATTGACGGGCTCGTGTTTCCGCTGCTCATTGGTGGCCGCCTCCCGGGGTGTGGGCGTCCGACCGCGCACTCGCCGGGGCCACGCCGGCCGCCGACGCCTCCGCGTCCTCCCGCGCATCCGTCCGCGCCACATCGCCGGAGTCCGCGACGGCCATGTACACGTCCTCGAGCGTCGGCGGGATCAGCGCGGCGTCGGTGATGTCGTCCTCGGAACCGTCCCAGAGGGATAGCGCGCGCACGAGCGACCGGTGCCCGTCGGGCGCGTCGAGCCGGACGATGGTGTTCTCCTGAGCAGCGGTGAACCCGTTGTCGGCGGCGATGTCGGCAAAGTGTCCGGCCAGCTCAGGGGTGCGGAATGTCACGGTCACGGCGGACGATCCGTAGCGCGACTTGAGCTCGGCGGAGGTTCCCTCATCCAGAACTCGCCCGCCCCCAAGCACGACAATCCGGTCGGCCAGATGGTCGGCTTCGTCGAGGTATTGGGTGGTCAGCAGGATGGAGGTGCCGTCGGCTTGCAGGTGGTGGACCATGTCCCACACGTCGTTGCGGCTGGCCGGGTCGAGCCCGGTCGTGGGTTCGTCGAGGAAGAGCAGCGGTGGTTGCACGGTCAGTGACGACGCAATATCCAATCGACGGCGCATACCGCCGGAGTAGTCGGCGACGCGGCTGTCGGCGGCTCGTTCGAGGCCGAACCGGGTGAGCAATTCGGTGGCCCTGTCTTTGGCTTCGCGCGTGGAAAGGCCGGCGAGCGTTCCGAAGAACGTAAGGTTTTCGTGCCCGGTGAGCATATTGTCGACGGCGGCGTATTGGCCGGTCAGTGAGATGGAGGACCGCACCCCGGCGGGGTCTGAGGTGACGTCGTGGCCGTTGATCGTGGCGCTGCCGCCGCTGATCGGGATGAGGGTGGATAGCGCGTTGATAAGTGTGGTTTTACCTGCGCCATTAGCTCCCAGTACGGCGAGTACCTTCCCGCGCGGAATAGAGAGCGTGATGCCCTTGAGAATTTCCTTCTTGTTCTTGCCATTACCGAGGTGGCAGTGGAGGTCCTGCACGTCTAAGGCAAGGTCGTTGCCGCGGGGGTGCGTGGGGGAGTCGCCCTGTGGCTGAGTGCCCTCAGGTGCGGCTGTTTTGGGGTGGAGCGAACGCGATGGTGACATAGGTTGGCCTGTCTGGTGAAGTAATACCTGTTAAGCCAATGCTAGTTCACGCAATCCAATAATTAAACCCCTTAAGAAATTGAACAAAAACGGGGGATAGCTCCCCATCGGTCGGTGGAGACGCCCCTACTCCTTGCCCGTCAGCACCCGCTCCCGAGCCTCATCCGTTTTCGCATACCCCAGCAAATGAACACGCCGGTCAGCGCGCTGTTGCCGCTCGCCACCGTCAACCCAGTCATTCATGAGCGCGATCCGCGGCAGCCGCTCGTTGCGATAATCGGGCTCCACGACAATAAGGTCACTCGGCGGATTCGCGGCAATCAACTCATCGCACAAATTCATCAGGAGCGGCGGGAACACCCCATGCCCGGTCTTCGCCACATCCCCCACCGCAACGTGAAACCCGAGGTCATGAGGTCGCGAATCGTACACATGTCCAATCTCATCCCGGTGTGGCCGGTAAATCTCCATATAGCCGCACTCCTCCCCGTCGAGAAGCATGATTAGCGGCACCGAATACGTGCCAGAAAGCTTGGCCTCCCAATCCCGTTTCCACCGGTCAGCGGGCCACGGCTGTTCCCACGTTTCGACGAGGTGCGGCCGGTTCATCCAGCGCGCAACCATCTGTGGGTCCTCGCTGGTGGGATCCGTCGTCCGCAGAGTTAGCCGTCCGGTTAGTTCAGGGATGCGTGGGGGTTCGTCGAGGATTGCCGACGACGGTACGTCGCGGCGGAGCCGATGTAGACGCTCGTAAATCTCCTGCTCGGAGAGATTGAACGGGCCGTGGCCGGCGGAATCTCCGCGTGCGTCATCGATAGTGTGAGTGGAGGTGTTGTGAGTAGGGGCGTTGGGGTGGCTTTCGGGAGTGTTGGTCATCGTCGGGTGGTTCTCCAGTGTTTCGCGCGATCGTTACTAAAAGGTAGGCTAACCGTAACACAATGTACTCGAGCAGGAAGAACATCATCGACAGTGAAAACGCTGGTTATCCTGGGTGCAGGGCCGAAAGCTGTGGCCGTGGCGGCGAAGGCATACGTGCTGAAATCGTTGGGGTATGAGGTCCCCACGATTCTCACGGTGGACCCGTTGGGGGTGGGGGGAAACTGGGTGTCCGGCGGCGGCTGGACGAACGGCCATCACCTGCTGGGCACTCCGCCGGATAAGGATGTCGGATTCCCGTATCGGACGCGGATTGCCAACGAGTCGGCGCAGGACAACACTCGTGTCGACGCTGCGCTCATGGAATTTAGCTGGATGAGTTACCTGGTCTCTCGGGACAAGTACGCTCAGTGGATCGATCGCGGCCACCCGTGTCCGACGCATGAGGAGTGGGCCGAGTATTTGCGCTGGGTTGCTCACGCGGTGGATATGCAGGTGATGGCCGGCCGGATCACATCGATTCGCGCCGTTGATAAGAACGACGAGGACAAGAACGACGCCGATAAGAACGCCGAAGCCACCAATGCCGACGACTACAATTGGGGCTGGGAATGCGACGTCGAGCTCAACGACGGCGGGTCCACGGTCCTGAGTTCCGACGGTGTCATGATCACCGGCCCGGGACCGTCGACGCGCCGCCTCGCCGACGTCCCCGGTGTGCTCTCCATCGCCGAGCTGTGGGATCAGGTGGAAAATGGCACGTTCCCGCTGCGCAAACGGGTTGCGGTTATCGGCGGTGGCGAGTCCGCGGCCAGCGTCGTGGATCAGTTGGCTCACATGCCCTGCGAGTCCATCGCGATCTTCTCGCCCTCCCCGACTGTGTATTCGCGTGGCGAGAGCGTGTTTGAAAACAGCCTCTACACCGACCCGGAAAAGTGGTTCATGCTCAGCATGGAGGAGCGGCAGGACTTTATCCGCCGGACCGACCGTGGCGTGTTTTCCCAGCGCGTGCAGCAGACCGTGAAGAATTATGGGCACATCACCCATGAGCGTGGCCGCGTGGTCGACATCGTTCCTCGCGACGGTGCGCTGGATCTTTACGTGTCGCACGAGGGCGTCCCGGATGCGGTGTCCACAGCCGATGTCGTGATTGACGCACGCGGCGGCAACCCGTTGTGGTTCCGGGATCTATTCCCGAACACGGATTCTGATTTTTATGCAGAAAAGATCGTGACGACATGCTCCGAGGCGGACATCGCGCACAACATTGGTATTTTCTTGCAGCTCAAACCCCATCTCCCGACGCCTGACCGGCCGACGACGATCCCCGCAGAGTGGACCTTGGCGGTGGGCAAGGGGCCGTGGCTCTTCTTGCCGACGCTGTCCGCCCTGGCTCAGGGGCCGGGGTTCGCGAATCTGAGCTGCTTGGGTGAGGTATCGGATCGGATCCTGGCGTGCTACATCGATAACGCGTCTGCGGATAACGGCCCTGCGGATAGCGAGCCTGGGAGTGATCGGCAGACCGGGGGAGAAGTGAGGGATGAGATTCATGTCGGCTAGTTCACCTTGGGCGTTCGGTCCGTCGGCAGAGATCGACCCCTTGACGGTCGACGTGATGATTGACCAGGCCATTCGTCACCACCGCGAGCAGCCCGCCGTTCACGGTTTCTGCGACGACGGCAGCGAACTGACTTTGATCTACGACGACGTCGATAGCCACGCGAATGTGGTGGCGTGGGAACTTCGCCATCGCGGGGTGGGCCCCGGCGACCGCGTCGTGGTGCTCTCTGGCCGAAGCCCTTGGCTCCCCAGCGTTATGGTGGGGATTCTCCGCGCGGGGGCCGCGTATGTGCCGGTAGATGCGAGCTACCCGGCGGAGCGCATTAGCTACATCGTGAATGATTGCCAGCCCGACGTCGTGATCGGGCTTGGTGAGGTATCCGTGCCGACGAATAATGCGCCGACCTGGGAACTTCGTCGTCCGGATGAGTACTTTTCCTCCGACGGCGCTGCCCACGGGCAAGAGTTTCGTGCTAGTGATCGCACGCGCGAACTCCTGCCGGACGATCCGTGCTACTTGATTTACACGTCGGGCACGACGGGTAATCCGAAGGGGGCGGTGAACCCTCACCGCGCGGTGGCCTCGCACTTGCAGTGGGTGGTTCGCACGCTGGGACAAGATGCGAAGCTGGGACAGGACGCAGATTCGTCGGCCAGTGCTGGCGAATTGCGGATGCTGCACAAAGCGCCGATCGGTTTCGACGTCGGCGTCGCAGAGCTGCTGTGCCCGCTGGCCTGTGCCGGCCGGATCGTCATCCCCGGCCCGGATTGGTTCCCCGGCGACCCCTTCGCGCTGGGCGACATGATCGAAACGTATTCCGTGACGACGCTGTCGATGGTTCCGAGCATGCTCAGAGTCATGTTCGATGTCCTTGACGACGTCGGCCTGGGCTACGATCAGTTCGCCAGCCTGCGGCATGTGTTGTTAGGCGGCGAGGCCGTCCCGAATGACCTGGTCGAGCGTGCGCGGGCGGTGCTTCCGAGTCGGCTGTTGGGGCTATACGGTCCTTCAGAAACGGCAATGGATGTGGCGTGGGTGGACTTCTCCCGTCCGTATTCGGGGGCTGCTACTGACAGCGCGGGTACTCCCGACAGCGAGCCCACCGCTGATAGCGACCACGCCCGAGTCCTGTCGGCCGCCGAAGCATGGGCAGACCCAAGCGCACACGACGGTAATTCCCGCGCCGGGATGGATCAGCCCGCGCCGGATAACCCGACGAATGAAGAATCTTCAACAGGCGGAACTTTGGTCGGCTGGCCGGAGGATAACGTCGTGTTTTACGTCGTCGATGAGAACTTGAACGAGGTCCCCGATGGCCAGTCCGGCGAGCTCTGCATCGCGGGTGCCCAGGTGGGCGCGGGGTATTTCAACAAACCGGAGGTCACGGAGGAAGCGTTTGTGCCCAGCCTGCATCCGGACCGCGACGGCGGGACCATGTACCGCACGGGCGACGTCATGTCGCGCGATGCGCGCGGGATGCTCCGTTTTGAGGGCCGCATCGGCGACCAGGTGAAAATTCGCGGCAATCGCGTTGAGCTGGGCGATGTGGAAACTCATTTGCGACGCCTCGACGTGGTGAGTGACGCCGCGGTGGCTGTGGATCGCGCCGGGGGAGAGGCCACGCTTGTCGGCGGAATCGTTGTCTCGGAGGTCGCGACGGCTGCTGACGGGAGTGACGACGCTGGCCACGCCACTATTCCGCAACAGGTGAAAGCCGAATTGGCGACGCTGGTGCCTGAGTACATGGTGCCCAGCGTCCTCGTCGTCATGACGGAACTTCCGCACAATGATCACGGGAAGATCGACAGGCGGGCGCTCATTGCCCACGTGAACAGCGCGAACTCGGCGAACTCGGGCTAGCTCGGGCGGGGCGTAGAAAACGCCTAACTATCCAGCGTCGCTCCGCCGTCGACACGAAGATCATGCATGACAATGTGGTGGGCGTTGTCGGAGGCGAGATACAGGCAGGCCCCGGCGATGTCCTCCGGTTGCGCCAACCGCTGCAGGGGGATCCCGAGCCGATACTGGTCGGGCGTGCCAGCGATAACGTCAGCCGAGCGGTCCTCCCCGGCGGGCCACATTCCGCGCAGCATGGGGGTATCGGTGGAACCTGGGGAAACGATATTCACGCGAACGCCGTGTGGCGCGCACTCCAGGCCGAGGTTGCGGGCCCACGCGGTGATCGCTGCTTTCGACGCCCCGTAGGATCCCATGCCCGCGCGCGGGGTCGTCCCCGCGTTGGAGGAGACAACAACAATGGCGCCGCGTTTTCTCTTGCACATGCGCTGAGCAACGGGAGCACACACGTGGGCAGCGCCGAACATATTGACCTCGAAGCTCGCGCGCATGGCGTCGGTGTCGCCGTCGAGGGCGGCGTCGGCACGCAAGATCCCGGCCGTGTGAATCAGCACATCGATGGGTCCCCGGTCGGCCTCGATGCGGTCGATCGTGGTGTGCGCGGCCTCCAAGTCGGTGACATCAAGAACATAATCAACACGCAGGTCAGCGGGTTTATTGCCGACGACAGCCACGTCACCGTTTCTCTTTCCGTCACCGTGCCCATCACCATCCACATCCGCGCTGTGTCCCTGTGGCGCCTGGTCCACGGCGGTCACGCGATACCCCGCGTCCTTCGCGCCGGTGACGACGGCAGCGCCGATGCCACCAAGCGCCCCGGTAACCACACAATGGCGAGCCTCGCCCGCGTCGCTCTTGCCGGACGCACTCATCCCCGTCATCACTCGTCGCTCTCTTCGAAAGCGTCCACCCACGCGTCGAGAGTGGGATCCTCGATCAGATCGGCAAACTCGGCATCCCACCCTTGGCGCCGCGCCCACTCGACGATGTCGATAATCCGCACCGAATCCAGCCCCAGATCGGTGAGGTCCGCGTCGGTTTCCAGCGTGTCGGCGGGAATGCCGATCGCCGAGGCAACGCGGGTGTGGAGTTCGTCGGCAAAGATTTGGGGACTCAGCGGTGGGTTAGCTGCACTCATGGTTGGCTCCTCATTTTCTTCTCTCTAGCTGCTTGTTTGTTTGTCTTTTGAGCAGTGTAGCCTAACGCTATGACCTTTGATTCGGTGCGTGCGAGTGACCCTGATAATCCGACCTCCCCGGACTGGTTCCCTCTGACCGCAGCGCAGATGGGTATTTGGAACGCGCAGTCACTGGATCCGAGTTCGCCCTATTACGTCGTGGGCGAGGTGATGGAGCTCGACCCGACGGACTCTCAGCCGGATATTTCGGTTGCCGACGTTGTTCAGGCGTTGCACCAGACGATCGCTGAGGCTGAAACGCTGCGTCTTCAGTTCCGGCAGGGCGAGGGTGCGACGGGTGCTCATGCCGACGATTCCGCGGGGGAGGACGCTGGCGCTGTTCGTGCCGACGACTCCCCATGTCAAAGGGTTATCGACGCCGCGCCGGGAGAGTACATCACGATCCCTGTCCACGACCTACGTGCTCACCCAGCGCCAGAGGCCGCCGCGAACGCCTATGTCGATGCCGCGAAAGCACGGTGCGCGGAGGCGTGGGCAGGTCTCGCCGATCGCCCACTCTGCCATTTCGAGGTCCTTCGTCTGGATCACCGCCGGGTGTGGATCATCCAGCTGTATCACCACCTCATTGTCGACGGCTACGCGTCCATGATCCTGGCCCGGCGCACCGCTGCCCACTACACCGAACTCACCGGCGGTAAAATAGCACGCCCGGCGAAATTTAGCGCCCTGACCAGCGTCGTTAAGGAAGATCGCGAATACCACGAGTCGGACAACCGGGACCGCGATGCGCAGTGGTGGCAAGAGTCGCTGGCGGGGGTTGGCAGCACGCAGTGGCGGGACGAGCTCATCGGCGGGTCCGAGAGTTCCAGCCGAACAACGGTGCTTACGGTGGACGCCGAGGAACTGGACGCGTGGAAAGCGGCGTCCCAGCGCCACGGGACCACGTGGGTGGACTCGTTGTTGGCGGCATACGGCGTGTACTTGCGGCGCGTGCAGGGGGTCGAGGCCGACGAACTGGTGGTCGCGATGCCGTTCGCCGCGCGAGAAACCGCAGCTCAGCGGCGTACCCCGGCGATGATGGTCAATATGCTGCCCGTGCGGTTGCCCATCGACCTCACCGCGACGCTCCCCGAAAACGCGCACGCTGTCGAGGAAACAATGCGGACCGTGCGCGAGCACCAGCGGTTCCCGGGGTCCGAGGTGGCGACGGCGTACGGGGATTCCTCGATCCTGCGCGGGATCGGCGCCAACCTGAAGGTTTTCGACGCAGCCCTCAAGTTTGGGAAAACGCGCGGGTACCTCCGGAATGTGGCGGGTGGCCCGCCGGAAAACCTTGTGCTGGTGGCCGCGCTGGGGCGGTCTGGTGGCGTGGATTTGAGTTTTGAGACGGTCGCCGACGTTCCGCCGCAGGTTGTTCACCAGCGCTTATCCGATATTCGTGCTGTGGTGAATGTGGGGTTGGGGTTGGATCGACGGCCGGAGTCCGAGAGTTCTCTGCCCGCTTCTTCCGATATACGTATCCGTCCTGAACGGATCCCGGCAGCTCTTCGTGAAGAGTGGGAGGGGGAATCGTTGGCCGGTGCTTCGTCCGACGGCTCCTCCGACGATCCCTCTCGCGGTTCGTTTGAGTCACTGGATAGTCTGATCGATCTGCTTGCGCAGCAGTGGAGTGATCGAGTTCTGCTAGCCGATGGTTCCCCGGAGTCGTCCGAAACCCCTGCCACTTCCAAGGAAACCACGTACACCGGCTCTGAACTGGTGAAACAGTGTGATCGGCTGGCGGATTCCATCGCGTCGGTCTGTCCCGCAGGTGGCGTCGTTGCCATCGATATGCCGAAGAGCGCATCCCAGGCAATTGCGGTTCTGGCTTCATTGCGCGCGCACCGCCCGTTTGTCGTCATTGACGACGACGCTCCGCAGGAACGGCGTTCGTTCATCATGAAAGATAGTGCCGCCGCGGCTGTGGTGACCGGGTTCGATGACGTTCAGTCTGTAGAGCACGGGGACGATGAGCAGTCGCCACACGAATCCGACCAGGCAACATCTTCCGACGAGTTGGCCTACATCGTCTACACCTCCGGCACGACGGGACGGCCGAAGGGCGTCAACGTCAGCAGGCGCGCCCTGGAACAGTTGATCGCGGGCCACCGTGCGCAGCTCTTCCCAGAGACGCTGGATCATGTCGCGAATACCCAGCCTCAGGCGTCCGCCGCACTCGCCCACACGGCATCGTTCGCGTTCGACGCCGCCATCGATCAGCTGTCGTGGATCTTCGCCGGCGTGCGCGTCGTGATCTACAACCGTTCCACTGTGGCCGATGGGGAGGCTTTTCACCGCTGCCTCCGCCGTGACGACATCACGATGATCGACGCCACCCCCTCGCTCTTCGGGGCGCTCCTCGCCTCGGGCGTTCCCCTGCTCGACGTGCAAAAGTCGCAGATCAGGGCCGTGTTGCTTGGCGGAGAACCCATGCCGCAGCAGCTGTGGGACCAGGTGGCCGCAGCGCCGCACGTCATCGGATGGAACATGTATGGCCCGTCGGAAGCAACCGTCGACGCGCTGTGCGCACGAATCGCACCCGGCGCGGTGACGGTGGGCTGGCCCGTACCAGGCATGTCAATTCGCATTTGCGACGCGTCGGGCGAGGTCGTTCCCCCAGGTGAAGAGGGCGAATTGTGGCTGATGGGGGAGCAGATCGCGCAGGGGTACAGGAATAATCCGGACGCGACGGCCCACGCATTTTTCCGTGCCGACGTAACCGCCAGTCGTCCTCGTGCCGACGTCACAACTGACGGCTCCGACGCCGACGCGCTCGTTCCCGCGTATCGGACCGGCGACCGGGTGCGGTGGGTGCCTGGCCGTGGGGTGGCGTTTATCGGGCGCGCGGATAACCAGATTGAAGTGCGGGGGCATCGCGTAGAACTGGAGGAAATCGACGGCGCGCTCGCTGGTCTCCCGGGCGTTCGTGCAGCTGGCACGGTCGCGGTTGCTCGTGGCACCGGCGATGCTTCTCGTTCGGAAGGGGATAACTCGGCGTCAACCGGGGCTGGTCACGCTCATGTGAGTGCGGCGACGGTGAATATCCGGGCAGGAGTTGTTCTCGAGGGACTTGCCGGGAACACTCCCGCGTCCAATGACAATTCCGGTGATCCCCACCCGAACACTGATGACATCACGCAGCGACTTTCCGAGTTGCGCCAGCATCTCTCGCGGATTCTTCCGGACTATATGGTTCCGTCCACTTTTGTTGCGGTGCCTCAGATTCCGCGAACATCAACCGAAAAGATTGACCGGCGAGCACTCCGCGAACTGATCGAGCAGTCCGCTGTGTCGAATGATCGCGCTGCTGAGCACCAGGGGAGCGGGGACCACCAGGGTTCGGACGCGGAACTCCGAGCTCCCGAAACACCGCGTGAGCTTGCTGTTTCTCGAGCGATCCAGGACGTCATGGGGCAGCCCGCCGACTTTGACGTGGATTTCATCAATCAGGGTGGAGATTCCATTACCGCGCTGGTGGTGGCCGGTCGGTTGCAGCAGCAAGGTTTTGAGATCCGTCCCGCGGATATTTTGTCCGGCCGCCCCTTGGGTGAGATCGCCGCGTCCTTGCGTCGGTCGTCGTCAAGTGCGCCGAACAGTGCAGCATCGTCGGCTACCTCCCAGACCCTCACGACCAGCACAGATGGTCGCAGTGGCCCAGAGCAACAACGGAATATTCTGACGGACTTTGGTGCGGTGGACGCCCCGTCGGGAATGGATCGGTCGGCTTTCACTGGTTCCAACCAGCCGGTTATGTCGGTCGTGATTCCGTGTGCCCCGGGCATCGACGCTGACGAATGTCGCGCATGTGCGACGAAGCTGGCTGAGGATGTCCCGGCTCTTCGTAGCATTGCGACGTGGGACGCGGATAATCCAGGCTCTGAGCAGGTCATTATCCGACGCCACCCTGCCGAGGACGACGAGTTCCGCGCGCCCGTCGATCTTGCCGCGGGACGGCCATTCGCGCTTGAACCTGTCGACGGTGGTGTGCGGCTGAGCGTTCATAGTGCGGTTGTTGATGCCGATGGGTTCGCGCAGCTCATCGGCATTGTCGAGGCGCTCGTGCAGCGGGCGGGTCACGGTGACGGACATAGTGACGGTCGCCAGCATCGCTATGCCTCGTGGCGTGGGCACTCCGCCCCGGCTCTCCCGTGGGCGCACAGCCGTGATCGGGCCACCGCGACGATCGAGTCGTCAGTCGCGAAGACGCTACTCAGAAACCTTGGAACGAAATTTGGCCTGTCTGAACAGGACATTCTCACCGCAGCTGCTCTGATAGCGTCGGCGAGTGATCCCGACGAAACCCTCACCGCGATGGTGTTGAGCCGCGCGTTACGTCAACCTTCCGTTCCCGCCTCGGGTCAGGCCATGACTTCCGGGAATGCAGTCGCGTGTGATGTTGTTGGCCGGTTCGCCGCGCCGGGCTATGTCACTGTTTCGCCGTCGGATTCGCGGGCCGAGACGGAGGCACTCCTGCTCAGCGTGAAAGAACAACGCGCCAACTTCCGGGCCGCTGATCTCACCGATACATCAGCGCGTACTCCAGCAATCACACTCGAACTAGGCCACATACCTAGCCCCGTCGTTGCGGATTCCGCCACCTCAGGCCGGCCATCACAGCACCCGACACTCATTCCAACCCACCACACCCTCCGCCCCGGCTTCCCCGAGGTCCCGCACATCACGGCGTGGATCACGGGCGCGGACATAAACGAGAACACAAACAAACCCGACCACCACACAGCGCTCGTCGGCAATGAACCCGATAAACCGTCGCTCAGCATTAGCGTCGATGCAGAGACGGAGGACCAGGCGGAACAGCTCGCGGATAGCGTCGTCAAGGCTCTGACAGATCTCGCCGTTGTCGGATTGAGCGCGGAGGGCAGCGCGTCGCCGTCGGATTGTTTAGCGCCTGTGAACAGCGCGGATATCGAGCATTGGCAGCGCCGGTTCGGCCCGCTGCAGAACGTGTACGGGCTCTCGCCGCTGCAAGAGGGTCTGCTGTACCAGGCGCTCGATTCCCGCGAGCGCGACCATTATGTGATCGCCGCGTCCATGGCCGTCGAAGGCCCGGCGGACCCGGAGCTCCTGCGCGCCAGCTTCGAGGCCGTGATGAACCGCCAGGATGTGCTCAAGGCGGCGTTCGATTACGAAACACTCGACCGCCCGGTACACGTCATTCCACGCACCCCGCGGTGGCAGTGGTCGGTGATCGATGCTCGCGGGCTTCCGTCGCGCGTGCAATCGTCGCTTATCGACGACGTTCTGGACCGGATGGCTTCCCGTCAGCTCGATGTGACGCGCGGGAAGATGGTCGCGGCGACCCTGGTGAGGTTGGGCGATCGGCGTAGCCGGCTGGTGTTGGGGAATCATCACATTCTTACCGACGGGTGGTCCACGACGATCCTCCTGCGTGAGTTGATGCATGTGTACAACCGCGCTGCCGAGCTTCTGGCCAGCGGAAATGATGGTGATGCGGAGGATACGTTCGCGCGCTCGGAGGATACGCTTTCACGCGCTATCGCATCTGCCATCGCCGAGTTGCCGCCGCGATACTCGTACGGTCAATTCGTTGAGGACATGCAGCCCCGAGTGAAGGCTGACACCGAACTGTGGGTTGACCATGTCTCAGGCCTTGACCATGCAAGCCGAGTCATGGATGCACTCACGCCCACCGCCGAACCAGGCCCGCCTGACTCCGCGACCATCGACGAGGCTTCCGGCGAGGAGCATTGCGTCGTGCAGCTCTCTGACCAGCAGAAAGCTGATCTCTCCCGCTGTGCCCGCACTGTCGGAGTCACCCCCAACACGCTCATTCAGACCGCGTGGGCGTGTGTCGTTGCGGCCCTGACCGGCCATGACGATGCCGTCTTCGGCGTGGTCACCTCGGGCCGGCCCAGCGAGCTCGACGGTATCGACAACACGATCGGCCTCTTCATCAACACGCTTCCCGTGCGCGTGGAGCTGCGCGGCGACTCGCTGGCCTCGATCCTGCGTACCCACGCGCGCGCCCAGGCCGAGTTGGCAGACCACACCTCTGCCTCCCTGGCCGACATCGAGCGCCGGGTGGGCGAGTCTCGCGGTGAGGCTCCGCAGTCGGGCCCGCTCTTCGACTCCTTGGTGGTGTACGACAACTTTCCCGATGAGTTCTCGGAGACAGACACGCAGCCCGGCCCTCTGCCTGATTCCGACGCCCCCGCTCCCGCGTCTCGCGGTATCCGCATCACGGGCCTGACCACTCGCGGCGAAACCCAGTACCCGTTGACGGTCATCCACCCGCCGGGAGGCCCCTTCGATCTGGCGCTGGCCTACCAGCCTGGAGTGGTTCCGCAGCAGGTGGCGAATACTCTTGCCGACGCTCTCCGCGCCACCTTGTCACGGTGTGCCTCTATTGCCGACGTTGACTCTCCCGAGTCGTTGCGTGCGATCCGCGACGAGATCGCCCCGATGCTTGACAACATCCGACGCCGACCAGGGCAGAACGCGGACGACCACTCCGCGCAAGACCGTGAGGACGAGCCGACGTCGGACCTTCCAACGTCGGAAACCACCACGTCGAATCAGCCCAACGCGGAAACTGACCGTCCCGACCAGGACAGCCAGCTGCTGCGCGATATTTGCGAAGACATTGCTGGTTTGCTCAACCGCCCGGAGGTGGACCCCGATGTTGCCTTTGAGGATCTGGGAGTTCACTCGCTCATGGCTGTTCGACTCATGGGCAAGCTCCGGAAACGTGGCCACAAGCTGGACATTCAGACGATTGTGGAGGCCGGTTCTCCTCGGGGCATTGTCCGCGCGATCGAGGGCGATTCATCCCAGCCCCCGGCACCCCAGCCCCAGAAAAATTCCCCCACCGACACGCGCGATCACGATTCCCTCCCTCCGTGGATGGTCACTCTGAGGGAAGGAAAAGGCCGCCCTCTCTTCTGCTTCCACGCGATTGACGGTTCGGTGTTCTCCTACCAGGGGCTCGGCGAGTACCTCACGACTGACCGCCCCATCATCGGCATTCAATTCCCGACGAACACATCTGGTCCGCTCAGCTGGGACAAGGCAGTCGATCTCTACGCGTCCGCTATCCGCGACTACCAGCCCGAAGGGCCGTACACCTTCGTCGGATTTTCCTTCGGTGCGACGATCGCCCACGCCGTCAGCGCCCGCTTAAGCCAGCAACGCGACACCGCCACCGGCCCCGTCGTCGATCTCCTCGTCGTCTTGGATGCCTATCCAGCTCGCGCCGGGTTGACTCCGCCTCCGATTCCGGACGATCTCAGCGTGGATCTTCTTTCCGATATCACCGGTTTCAGTGCTCACGACCTGCGTGCCGACGACACCCTCCGCGACCGGTCGGAACGCTCCGTTCGGGCGTGCGCTCGATGGATGGGGGAGGTCAGCGACACCCCGGTGCGTGGCGTCGTAAAGAAAATTGTCCTTATTACCGCGGAGAAAGCGCCGATTGTGCGCAACACGTCGGGAGTAGTTGAGAGTCCGAAGCCTGACCAGCAAGCCAAGTGGAACCCGGCAGAGGCTTGGGAAGACACCGGCGTTGAGTTACGTACGTACTCGTTGCCCCTCGATCACGGCGGCTTGGCTTCATTGGCGGGGTGGAGGCAGAGTGCTCCCACCATCGGGGAGGAACTGGAGTAAACGCCGCCGGATAATGCACACCACCGCAACACCATCACACAGCACGAACACCACACCACACACCAACGCAGCACGAAGGATGAGGGTTATGACACAAGCAACAATTCCGTCGCCGAACGCGAAGGAATACGCCCAGCGTGAAGGGGGTGCGGCCAACGGTTGCCCGTGGGAGGACGTGCAGCGGTACCGGGAGCTGGGGATCTACACGGGCGACACGCACTGGGCGCTATTCGAGCGCGCCCGGGACCTCTACGGCGATGCACCCGTCGCGGTGGACCGCTACCGCTCGCTGACCTGGAGCGATGTCCGCCACGCGGCCCATAAAGTCGGCAACCTGTTGCGCGGCCTCGGCATCGCGGAAGGGGACGCCGTCATCGTCCAACTGCCCAATGCCGCGGTCCACATGGAAGCGATTTTTGGCATCTGGAGCATCGGCGCCGTTCCCGTCTTCGCCCTCCCCGCCCACGGTGCCGACGACGTCGCTCACTTCGCTCGGACCGCACCCGCCGGAGTTCGGATCGCCGCAGTTCCGCGCGATAAGCACGCCAAGCGGGTTGAAAAAGGCCTGCACGAAGAGATTCCAGAGCTCACCACCATCCACATCAACCCTCGTGCCGACGATCCCTGGGGCACCCCCGCCATCAATGGCACCGAAGTCAGCAGCACCGAAATCAATGCCAACTCAGACACCGACGCAGACTCCACCCCCTGGCCTTCACCTGAAACTGACCCGCAAGCTCTTGCCTTTCTCCAGCTTTCCGGTGGAACGACGGGCACGCCGAAGCTGATCCCTCGCAGCCACGATGACTACCTGTATTCCGTGCGCCGCTCCGACGACGTATGCGATATGCAGCGTGGCGACGTGTTTCTCGTGGTCATGCCGGCGTCGCACAACTTCACGATGAGCTCGCCCGGCATCTTGGGCGCGCTTCATATCGGCGCCACAGTGGTGTACGTTCCCGATCCTTCGCCCACGACCATCCGCCGCTACATTCACGCGCACCGCGGCACGCACATGGCGCTGGTCCCGCCGCTGCTCATTAGCCTGCTCAACAGCCGCGATGAAGCCCAAACCCCGGACCCCACGATGGAAACCATGAAAACGGTCTGGGTCGGTGGCGCGAAGCTCAGTGCCTCCGCCGCGGAACGCGTCGCCCCGGAGCTGGGGATTAACCTCCAGCAGGTCTTCGGCATGGCCGAGGGCCTCGTGAATTACACCAAACTGGGCGGCAACATCGATGAGATCGTGAACACCCAGGGCATACCCATGAGCCCGGCCGACGAGGTTCGCGTTGTCGACGACGAAGGCGCTCCGGTTGATCCCGGCACGCCAGGCCACCTGCACACCCGCGGGCCGTACACTATCCGTCGCTATCACCGGAACCCGACGGCAAACGCCTCGTCATTTACGGACGACGGGTTCTACATCACGGGCGATATCGTCACGGTCTCTGCCGACGGTGCGATCACTGTGACCGGCCGTGCCAAGGATCAGATCAACCGCGGTGGCGAGAAGATCGCGCCGGAGTCGGTGGAGAATTGCTTACTGAAGCACCCCGCTATTCACGATGTGTCGGTCGTGGGCATTCCCGACGATGTAATGGGCGAGAAGATCCGTGCGCTCATTATTCTTCGAGACGACTTTAAGCTGGCAGGTACGGATGCACCGGAAGACGCGGATGCGCCGAAAGATCAGCCCGAGAACCACCAGCCACCGACAGCTACACAGATCAAGAAGTTTGTCCGCGAATCAGGATTATCACGCTTCGCCGTGCCTGATGTTGTGGAATTCGTTGATGAATTTCCATTAACCGGCGTCGGCAAGGTGAGCAAGAAGGATCAGTGACACTACCGTGGTGTGACCCGAACTGCTGGGGGATATGGCACCTGCTGAAAACTGCGGGGGTATGTGGGCCAAAAATGGCCAAAAATTGACCATATTGCCCCGCACTTTTGCCATGAGGCTGCGATATTGCCCCGCACTTTTGTGAAATGAGGGCGATTAACCGGCTTGCGCGGCTCCGCAGCTCCCCAAATCTGCCGCGCACCAAATCCGAAGCGCCCCAAATGTAACGACCGATAGCACAACCCGCTCCTGCCACGTCCGGATTGCGGACGCTAAACCAGCACACCCAACACCTCCTCAGCATCAACCACGCGCCCGCACCGCCGTGCCACCCAATTAATGGTCGCGGCGTGGTCGTCGCGGGTGAAGTCGGCAATGGCATCGCGCACAAGGAACGGCTGAATATCGTTCATAAACGCGTCCACCGCGCTCACCCCGCACCCCATGTGCCCGTACACACCGGTAATGATCAGTTGGTCGCGTTTCGCAAAGGCCAAGGATTCTCGAAGGTCTGTTCGGGCAAACGCCGAGTACCTCCATTTCGTGATCACATGGTGGTGCTTCCGCGGCGCCAGCTCCGGGATAATCTCCGCCTCCGCGTCGGTTTGAATCCCTTGCCCCCACAATTCGCGGAGCAGCCCTCGTCGATACTCCTTTTGTTCCGGCGGTTGGGCCGTGTAGAAAACGGGGATGCCCACCTCGTCGGCACGGGCAATGAGTTGCCGAATATTAGCCACCATTGTCGACGCCGGTTCGTCGTCGGGAGTGTACGCGGAGATGAAGTAGTTCTGCATGTCGTGGACCAGGAGGGCCGCGCGATCGGCATGAAGTGCCCAGTTGACAGCGGGTTTCGCCGTGAGGGTGGGGATGCTGTACGGCGCGATGGGTGGGATTGCCACTAGTAAGTTCTCCTTGGGGGTGAATTGTGGGGGACGTTCCCTTATGGGTGTTGTCTAGGGAAGTTCCGCACGCTATCGTGTCAGTAAATTAGGCTAGCCATACTGAATGGTAGATGCGTCGCGGGTTGGTGGCCATCCTGGCCCCAACCAGGTGACAGTCAGCCCCTGCCATAACCCCGTGGCCTGCACTGTTCATACTTTTGTATTGGAGTTTCCGTGAAGCGTTCACTTGTTCGCCCTATGCCCTTGATCGCTCTGACGTTAGCCGGTTCGTTGGTTCTGGGTGCGTGCTCGAATGATAACGACAGTTCCAGCGATTCCACTGCCGCAGATTCAACCAGCCAGAGCGCGTCCGAGGGTGCGAAGGATTCGTCGGATGCCAAGGAAGTCACGATTAAGCACGCCTGGGGTGAAGACACCTACCCGGTGAAGCCGAAGAAGGTTGTCGCGATGGGTACGTCGGTTGATAACCTCCTCGCCCTGGGTATTACCCCCGACGTCGTTGTTCAGAGCCCGGATGATGCTCAGAACGCCAAGTGGAAGAACGACAAGCTCAAGGACGTCAAGAAGATCGACGCTGATCCCCGCGAGCTGCCGGTTGAGAAGATCGCCGCTGAGAAGCCCGATTTCATTGTCGGCGATTTCTACCGCATCAACCAGGACGCCTACAACAAGTTGAAGGAAGTTGCCCCGACTCTTCCGGGTATGGGCCAGGATCCGCAGCTGATCGGTTGGAAGCCGCAGCTGGAGGCCCTGGGCAAGATCTACCAGGATGAGGACAAGGTCAAGGACATCGAGAAGAAGGACACGGAGGCCTTCGAGAATGCCAAGAAGGATCTGAAGGGTCTGGACGGTAAGACGGCGCTGGTGGTTCAGCACCGCAGCGGGAACTTCGGTGTCATTACCGACGAGGCCAACCCCGCCAACCAGTTCTTCACTGATCTGGGGATGAAGCTGCCCGCCGGGTACACGGATGGTTCGATCCCGACGCAGCAGGGTCGCGCCATGATCTCCCCGGAGAACATTGACAAGTTGACCGCGGACTTCATGGTTCTGTTCGC
>NZ_JAUMTY010000029.1 GCF_030530965.1 Corynebacterium sp.
GCGTAGATGGCTCGGTCGCGGAGGTCTCGCATGTCTTCGACGCCGCGGTGGCTGGCTGCGTCGAGTTCGGTGACGTCGAGGGAGCCTGGGCCGCCGGGGGCGAGTGCTCGGCAGGATTCGCATTCCCCGCAGGGGGTCGATGTGGGCCCGTGTACGCAGTTGAGCGAGCGTGCGAGGATGCGGGCAGAGGAGGTTTTACCGCAGCCGCGGGGACCGGAGAACAGGTACGCATGATTGATGCGCCCGGCGTCGAGTGCCCGGCTGAGCGGCACGGTGACGTGTTCTTGGCCGACGACATCGGCGAATGTTGCGGGACGGTACTTCCTATAAAGAGCCACGTGTGTATGCTACCGCCCGGGTAGGACACACCGTGGGCTTAGCATTTTTATGCCCCTGAGCTGGAGTTATATAACGCTCGCCCGACGGAGGTCGCGGAGATCCGCCCCTTCTTCGGCAAGCCGGGTCTGGAGTGAGTCGATCCCGTGGGTCATGCCGTGGAGGAATTCCTGTTCGGTGAGCATGATGATCTGGGCGATCAGCGTCATACGCCCCGGGTGCGTGGGGTTAACCGGTTGCCCGTCGGCCGTGGTGAGGTCGGGATGCTCCGTGACGGTCGGCACCCCTTTGGGCCAAATGTAGGGGACGACCAGCAGCCCGTGTTTCGTGGTGAACGCGGGGTTGACCATGGCCCCCAGCCCTGGCAGGAACGTTCCTGGTTGGGCCAATCGCCCGGATCCTTCTTCGCTGAGCATGGTGGCCGCTGCAGCGACCAGTTGCCCCATTTCGCCCAGTCTGGCCAGGCCCACTGCGAGCAGCTCAGCGCGCACGTCCATTCCGTCTGGGCTGGTCAACCCGGTGGAGTATCGCCCCGCGTCCGCCGTGCAGGCGAGGGTCTGCCGCAGGTCATCGGTCACTTTGGCGTGCCGACCGCGCGGCTGCTCCTCATTATCGTTCGCGGGATCAACGGGTTCGGCCGTTCCGTCGTCGTTAATGAGGAGGGAGGTCACGGTAAACGGTGGGCTATCTGGGCTGGCTTTGATGCTGGTCCAGTGCGTTTCTCCAGGCAGGATGGATTCCAACCAGGTTTGTGTTTCCAGTAGGTTCATAGGCGTGGTGGGCGCTCACCTCTGTTGTCGGGGTCGGGGTCGGCTACTTCTCGGCGGCTTCCGCTGCGGCGAGGAGGACACAGGTGGCCACTCCGTCCATGGCTTCTTCGACCTGCTCGATGGGAGGCAGCGAGGGCGCGAGCCGGATGTTGCGATTATCGGGGTCCTTGTGCAGCGGGAAACTGGATCCAGCTTCGGTGAGCTTAATACCGGCCTCTTTAGCCAGCTCAACGACACGCGACGCGGTGCCGTCGGGCACGTCGAGGCTGATGAAGTACCCGCCCTTGGGTTCTGTCCATGTGGCAACGTTGTAGTCGTCGAGCCGCTCGTGGAGCACCTTATCGACGGCCGCGAATTTCGGCGCGAGCGATGCGGAGTGCTTCCGCATGATGGCCTTGACGCCCTCGGCATCGTGGAAGTATTCCGCGTGGGCCAGCTGGTTGATCTTGTTCGGCCCGATGCCGCGGATCCCGGCGTGGCTGGCGTACCAGTCCAGGTTGCTTGCCGATGAGGCGAAGAAGCTCACGCCCGACCCGGCGAAGGTGATTTTGGACGTGGACGTCATGAACCAGAAACGGTTGGGGTGCCCAGCTTTCTCGGCGAGCTCCAGAACGTTGATGGGCTCGGGGAACTCGTCGGTGAGGGTGTGGACGGCGTAGGCGTTGTCCCACACGATACGGAAATCGGGTGCGGCCGCATCGAGTGCCGCAAGCTTTTCACACGTTTCCCGCGAGTAGCTAATGCCCGTCGGGTTGCCGAAAACAGGCACGGTCCACATGCCCTTGACCTGCGGGTCTTTGAGAAGTTCGGCAACGGCGTCGAGGTCCGGCCCCTCATCGGTCATCGGGACATTGATCATCTCGAACCCGAGGTGCTCGGTGATGGAGAAGTGGCGGTCATATCCCGGGACCGGGCAGATCCACTTGACGGTGTCTTCATCTTTCCACGGCCGCGGCGAGTCTTGAGTGCCGAAGATGTACGCCCACACGATCAGATCGTGCATGATGTTCAGGCTGGATGCGTCCCCCGCGATGATGTTGTCGACGGGGATTCCCAGCAGGTCAGCATAGATTTTCCGAATATCGACGATGCCGCGCAGCCCACCGTAGTTGCGGCAATCGGTGCCGTCGTCGGCGGTGTAGTTGCCCGCGCCGGGAAGGCCGAGCAGTTCGTCGCCAAAGTCCAGTTGCTCAGAGGAAGGCTTGCCGCGGGTCAGGTCCAGCGCGAGGTTCTTGGCCTTGAGTTCGTTGTATGCCTGCTCGATGTCGGCTTTGGAGCCGGTGAGCGCTTCGACGTTAATTTTCGACGGTGTGACCTGCGGTGACATGTGAACCTTCCTTGAGACCATGCGATTCACTTTCATCGTACAGGGTGGTGCGGACATGGGAAGAGGATTTTTTATCGGGGCGCCTGAACCACGGCTTGGTAGTAGAAGTTGCCGTCCTCTCCGCGGTAGCACGCGGTTGATTGGATTGGTTGCTTGTCGCGGTGCTGCTCACACCCCATGCCGGAGCCGAAGGGGCCTTGAGTCCTCCACTCCAACTTGGGGCCGTTCACGCCAGCGTTCGGGACGTCCTCCTCCGCGTCTTCATCGTCGTAGCTGTCGTCGTAATTGCCTGTGTTCTGCGTTTGCGCTGGCGCCTGTTGTGTGGTGTAGGTCTGCCGAGGCGTGTATTCCTCGGTCGTCGTTTCGTCGTCGTAGGTCGGCGTGGTCGTGCGAGTGGTTGTGGTGGCCGTCTTCGTTGTGGTCTGGTCGGTCGTCTTGGTCTTGGTGATCGTGCTGGGCTCGGAATCTGCGTCGTCATTTCCGCAGGCAGCCAGGGTGCCGACGACTGCCACGGCGGTTGCTACAGCCATTACTTTCCGACGAATGACGTGGGAGTTTTTGCCGGTGCTTGGTGTGGTGCTCGGCGAGGAGGTGGCGGGTGATGGGGCGGTGGGTGATGAGGTGGTGGGGAGCATTTTTCGGGCCCTTCGTGAGTAGCGAGGTGAGGGAAGTAAATGGTGGCGTCGCATGTGCGGCGCTTTCATTCGTTATGTGCTCTGGCCCGCGTTAATGTTCCCGACTGCGTGTTATGTGCCCCTCGTTGTGGGGACTATGTACCCCTCTGACCTGGGAGTTAGGTTTCCTTGGGCTGGTCCGCTGCGCCCGTGTTCTTTCTAGTCGTATAACCCGGCGGAAACCCTGTGTATGCGAAAAACCTAGCCACCCTGTGGTTACTGGATGGCTAGGTTCTGTGGCGGAGGATGTGGGATTTGAACCCACGAGGGTATTGCTACCCGCACGCGTTCCAGGCGTGTGACATAGGCCGCTAGTCGAATCCTCCAAGCGTGGAACGCACCTGAAGTCCGCGTTCCGGTGGGCAAGCCTACCGGATGTCATGGGCATCGACAAAAACAGGCCTTGTAGGGCGTCGATAATGGGGATGTTGGTTCCATGTAGTGCGCTGTTTTCCCAGCGGAGCGGAAGGTTTTGTTTGGCGGGTGGGAATATGTGCCTCTGTGGGTTAGTATGGGGGCCGGATTCCGCGCGGCGTCCATCTTGTGAACTCCCCCAGGGCGGGAACGCAGCAAGGGTCAGCGAGCTCTGACGGGTGCGTGGGGTCCCCTTTTTATTTCTGCCGTTATGCCTGGACGGTGTTGGCTCGCCACGGTGCGTTGTGGCTGGTTGTAGTGGGGGAACGGCTACACCGTGGGAATTGCATATTCGTGGGAACCGATGACTAGCTCCGTCGTCTAAACCGACGCGAGAACATTGCGACAATAATTTCTAAAAGCCGTAGACGTGCCGCTATGCGTCTGGTAACGTCAACGCTGAAAAATAGGGGTTTTCGCAAGTTTCCATATTTGTTGGAGCTTGTTTATTTAAAAGTTTTCAACCATTTCGTTTAGTTGACATTCTGGCTGTTGGGGCAAAACGTAATTGGGGTGCCTGGCTATTCGGAGTGGGTGAACTTTATAACAATTATTTAGGGGGATTGGTGTGGGGGATTGCTATCGCAACAGAAGTGATAGAGAACGGAATATCGGACGTTCGTGTATCGTCGGAATCTTTCTAAGCGCTGTGTCGATTGCTGCTGCAGCATTGTTGGCGGGATGTTCCCAGTCTGATGGTTCTGGTTTCGGGGATATGGAACCTGTGGCAGCGAACAGTGAAGATATAGATAGCGTTGGATCATCGGGGTCCGCCACTTCTCATACCAACCCGGCAGAAGAGTTGTTCTCAAAACGGAAGGCGATCGATTCTACAAGGCCCGTTCCCAAAGAAATTAAGTCGGGTAAGGGGGAACATAAGAATCGTCCTTTGTGGGAGCGCCCGGAGGTATTGGCTAAGTACCCGGTTAAAGCAAAAAAGAACCCTGATGGCTCCTATGACTATTCAGATCCGCGGTTTGAGAATGCCGACCTTTGCGAGGATGCCCCGCCAGGATACTGGGAAGGTTTGGGGTACCGAGTGGTAGGGCCGGATTACATAAAACTCCGAACGTTAAAGAATTGTGTTTTGCAAATTGGAGATGGAAATTGGTCGGACGGTTTTGGCGTCACTACTGATAAATTAGAAAAAAGAAAAATTGTAGATTCTCGATCAAAACAGTATTCACCATCAAGATATGACCAACCGAAAGGTGACGATGATCTGAAGGGCTGTGTTTCTTACATAGAAACATCTATTGGTCGTGTTGGATTTGGTTATGTTGATTTTGATAAGAAATTGGATTACGCGCAGCTATGTGATATTTCCCGAAAAGGATTAGAGAGGATTTTATAAAATGAATTTATCCATAGACCCTTGCTCATTAGATACAGCTGTAGGAGAGCTAGAGACAAGCTCTAAGCCTAAGTTTAACAAATTATTGTCTTTAGCCTTTTCCGACTCGGGGGAATATACCGGTGAGCCTGGATTGCGAATGCTGGGGGAACAACATTTTCAGGTCGTCAGCGGCAAGGTCGGGAGCGCGAGGCACACCTTGCTACAGTTGCGTCAACTCATCCGCTGGTTAGCTGAAGGTACGAAGGAAATGCGGGGTGCGTTTGTTGGCCAAGACGATGCCTCAGCGGCCATACTCTGCGGACTTAAGTCGATACAGGACACAGAGTTCACCTTCCCGACACGTCCAGATGGAGCATTTAGCCCCTTTGACTTTTCGGAGCCAATACCAGGGGACGGTGATGATCCTTCTGCAGTCCTCGCGATGCTCGACGCAGGTGACGATAGTGAGATTTATGCCCTTGCCGAGTACTGGCGCAACCTGTCCAGTTCTTTGAACGAGACCGTCGACGCCCTGGTGCGGGCCCGTACCCAACTGGAAGAAAACACAGGAGAGGCGATTGATGCCGCCGCCGGGTGTTGCACCCAAGTGATGGCCACGGCTCAGATTTTCGCTGATAACGCCACTGCCATGCACGCTTCCGTTTCCCAACTGCCCCATATTCGGCAGGCCGCTCGTACCCAGATCGCTGCCATCGAAGCCGAGCACACTGCAGCGGTCGCCGCAGCCACCAACCCCGCCGGAGTACGTGCAGCCGGGGAAGCAGCACGGGCAGCCACTCGAGAGTTCATGACCGGCCCTTATCAAGCCATGCTCACCGCGGCGGTGCCACCACTGCGCAATCTCACCGAACGCCCCAACGTCGGCCAGGGCGGAGGACATCTCACCACACAGGCGCCATCGCCCATTAACAGTCCTAGCACCGTATCCACTACGGTCACCCCAGCTATGGCTGCAACTGGGGCAGTTGGAGGAGCACCCACCGCAAACAACGCACCACTTAATCCAACCCACCCAGCAACGATCAACGCGGATAACGTCGCCACAACTACTAACCATCCCGCACCAACCGCACCCATCACGCCAGCCGCGCAAACATCACCCAACCGAGCGTCCAACGTAGGTAGCGGACCTCGTGGTACCGCGCCAACCTCGATTAGCGGAGACAATGCTCGCATTACTCCTGGTGGTGTTAGCGGCAATTCATTCCCCCGATTACCAGGGAATACTCCATCACCTGGCTACACTCCACGCACAACCCAAACACCAGGGCGCAACCTGCGTTCTAGCACACCGAACAACGGGCTCGGCGGCACCAACCGCATACCGATTAACAGTGGGCACGCCCCACACGGCAACGGCAACTATCCGCGCAACGGAGTTAACGGTTCAGGGCAGCTCAACAAACCCGGCGAAATTCCGCGAAACAGGAGCGTCATCATCCACCCCGGGCCAGATACGCCCATGCCCCGGACAGGCGACAACCCCCACTACCCAGGATCAACGCCAGGGGAAGGCAAAAACACGGCACCACATTATGGCCGTGGCGCCGCAACACCGTCACCCACCGGAGGTGACGGTTCACGCCCAGCGATGGGCAGGATGGGCATCGCGCCCATGGGTGGTTACGGCAACTCGTCTAAATCCCAAAAACAAGAACCAGAAGGGAAATACAAGCCCATCACCAGCGAATTCGAGGCAGAATACAACCTGCGGCAACTGCGAGGAGACATTGGGCTCACCACGCCACACGTCATTGGCGCACAGCTGCGGGAGCCCAAATAATCTCCGAAAAGCTACTCGTCCAGGCCGGCCGCGATAGCGTCGGCAATCGAGTCGATCAATGCTTTCTCAGATCGATCACCCGAAACAGTAACCTCTTCGCCGCACTCGGCGCCCAAACCCATCAGGGACATCGCCGAGTCAGCATCCGCGTCGTTGACCAAGATGCCTTCCTCTGAGTCCGCGGCCATCTCCGCCAACTTCGCGGCAGGGCGCGCGTGCAGGCCGGCCTTATCTGCGACCTTCACACGCCGCGAATAGCCGCCACCGTTCGCATCGTCGCTATTCGTGCTGTCGCCAGCTGCATCTTCGCCCGGCGCGGCTGCCGAATCACCATCACCCGCGCTCTCAGATGCAAACGCGGAAATCGCACGACGAGCCTCGCGCTCCACACCATCCAGATCCTGGCCTTGCTGGGCAGCAACGGCTCCGGCAACGGTGGCCTCAACAAGCGGGGCGTCAATAAACCGAACAGGCTCGTCGTCGAGCATGTCCACAACCATCTCGACCGTCATCGTCGCAGAGCCCAGATCGGTGAAAATAGCGCAGGCCAAACCCGCGTCGACAACCTTATTAACGGCGGCCTCAATCGCGTCATACGAGGTGCCGATACCGCCACCATCGGGGTTGTCCTTATCCTCCGGGTCGGCATCCAAACCACCCGCCGGAACGATCAGCACATCCTTAGCCATTTGCGACGCCAGCAGCGCCAAACCATCGGCCAAGCGCTTCGAGTGGGACACCACCACGACGCCGACCTGCGGCGACTGTTCGGAATCTCCATTGGTGCCAGATGCAGCGTCGTTATTGCTTGTCATCATCGTTCCTTCCGTAAGTCCTTCCTCCGTTCGTGTTCCCTCCGTCGTTGTTTTGTTCGGCGAGCTATCTGCAGAGCTACGTGCGGCCTCATCCGCAGAGCTATCTGCCGCCGTCTCTCCTGCAGTCGTGGTTGATGCTGTTGCAGCCGCCGCGTCACCAGCAGCCGCACGCGGTTTCCGAGCTTCCTCCTCGAGGCGCTGCAGCACCTCGCTCATCGCGCAACCCATTACGCATCAACGGCTTTGGAGGCCTCAGCGAGGAAATACGCCGAGCTCGTCGCACCGGGATCCTTGTGCCCCACAGAGCGTTCTCCCAGGTAGGAAGCGCGCCCCTTGGTCGCAGTCATGTCCACGGTGGCCTCGGCGCCCTTATTCGCGGCATCGGCAGTCGCGCGCAGCACCTCGGCGGGGCTCTTCCCCTCATCGGCAGCAGACCGTGCCGCTCGCGCTGCCGGGGCCCAAGCATCAACCATGGTCTTCTCGCCCTCGGTTGCCTTACCCCGCTTTTCGACGCCGCCCACCGCGGATTCCACCACAGCGGCCACACCGTCGGCGTCCAGCGCATCACCCGATACGGCCTTCGCCGCGTACATAAATGCCGTGCCCAGCAGCGGCCCGGACGCCCCGCCGACCGTCGACATCAGCGTCTTCGCGGTCAGCTTAAAAACGCCCGCAATGTCCTGGGGCTGGTCGTCGTCCAGCTTCTTCACCACGGCCTGGAAACCACGGTCCACGTTTTCGCCGTGGTCAGCGTCGCCAATAGCTCGGTCTAGATCGATCAATTCCTCGCGGTGCTCGCTAGCGGCCTCGGCGCACCCGCGGATCCACCGTTCAGCCCATGCCTTATCCAAATCTGACATTGTGTTCCTCCTCTGAGTTACTTCTGTTTATTTCTTGACGAATGCCGGCGTCTCGGCGGGATCGTCGTATAGGGACAGCAGCTCATCATCGACGCGGAGCAGCGTGACGGACACACCCTGCATCTCCAGGCTGGTCACGAAGTTCCCGACGTCGGACCGCTCGAGCGTCACCCCGAGGTCCGATAGTCGCTGCGCCACCCGTCGGAAAACGATGTACAACTCGGAGAGCGGCGTGCCTCCCATGCCGTTGACCAGCGCAATAACGCGATCGGACTTCTTCAGCTCCAGATCCGCCACAATGGGGTCGAGCAGCTGATCCGTGATTTCATCCGCGCTGCTCATGGGGGCTCGACGTCGGCCAGGTTCGCCATGAATGCCCACACCCAGCTCGATCTCACTGTCGTCAAGGTCAAAGGACGGCTTCCCGACGTGTGGCACGGTGCAGGACGTCAACGCCACACCCATCGACCGCACATTTTTAATGGCGCTCTGCGCGACGCGTTCGACCTCGTCGAGGGACAGCCCGCGCTCGGCCGCGGCACCCGTGATCTTCTCGACCAAGAACGTGCCCGCCACCCCGCGTCGGCCAGCGGTAAACGTCGAATCCTCGACGGCGACATCGTCGTTCACGATGACCTGCCGAACCTCGATATCCTCCATATCGGCCAGGTCAGCCGCAGTATCGAAATTGAGCACGTCGCCGGTGTAATTCTTGACGACGAACACCACGCCCGCGCCCTTATCGGCGCTCTTCGCTGCCTCGAGGATCGGATCGGGTGTCGGTGACGTGAACACTGGGCCCGGAACGGCGGCGTCGAGCATTCCGGTGCCGACGAATCCCGCGTGGAGAGGCTCGTGCCCGGAACCACCACCCGAAATGACGCCCACTTTGCCCTGGTCCTTGGCGTTCTTGGAACTTCGGGTGACAAACAGCGGGTCGGGATTGACCGTGACGAGCTCGGGGTGCGCCAGGCTCAGCCCTTCGATGCTCTCCGTGACGACGTCATGCGGGTCGTTGATTAACTTCTTCATAAACCTGACTCCTCGGTGCTTGTGCCGACTATTTCACCATCGAGTGGCTCTGTAGTTCCTGTTTTAGTGCGTCGGTGTTCTGCAGTCTTCGTAGGCCTAGGTTACTCGCGAAACCGGGGTGTTGAGGGCCGACGAGCTGCTTGTCGGAGCCTCACGATTTCTTGGGTGTAGCAGGTGTCTTATTAGAATCGGCAGCATGTCCATGCCGAAAATTGTGCTGTTTTATGTGTTCACGCCATTAGCCGACCCTGAAGCGATTCGTCTGTGGCAGAAGGCCTTGGCGGAGAAATGGAATCTCAAGGGCCGGGTCATTATTTCTAAAGATGGCATTAATGCGACGCTCGGCGGGGAACTTAACGACGTTAAACGTTATTGCCGTGAAACGCGTAGTTATGCGCCTTTTAAGAACGCTGATATCAAGTGGTCAGAGGGCGAAGGGGATGATTTCCCCCGCCTGAGCGTGAAAGTCCGCCCGGAGCTGGTCACGTTCGGCGCTGGGGATGAGCTGAAGGTGAATGAAGAGGGCGTGATTGGTGGAGGCACGCATCTGAAACCGGAGGACCTTCATCATTTGATGGATGAACGTGGCGACGATGTCGTCTTTTTCGACGGTCGCAACGCCATGGAGGCGGAAATCGGTAAGTTCCGCAATGCTGTGGTTCCCAATACGATGACAACCCGCGATTTCTTGGACGAAATTGAATCCGGTAAGTACGACGACCTGAAGAAGCGTCCGGTGGTGACGTATTGCACGGGCGGTATTCGGTGTGAGGTTCTCTCGGTGCTGATGAAGAATCGTGGTTTCGAAGAGGTTTATCAGTTGGATGGGGGAATTGTGCGTTATGGGGAAGCGTACGGAAATGATGGATATTGGGACGGATCGCTTTATGTATTTGATAAGCGAATGCATATGGAATTCGGCAGTGGTACGGAATCCTTAGGGCATTGCGTTGAGTGTGGTAAACCGACGGCCCAATTTGTGAATTGCGCAAATAACGACTGCCGGAAGTTATTCCTCCGCTGCGATGACTGTACGGCTGCGCATAAGCATCAGTATTGCGGGGAGTGCGAACCTGCGCTGGTGTGATCTGGAAAGTGAGATCTGCGTAACTTTTGGTCGCCGTCAGTGGGGCTCGCGCTGACGGGAAATCGCGGGGCTCCGCGTGACAAAAGTCCTGTTTAAACCCGCTTTACGGCGCGGATCTCCGCAGCTCCCGCTCTCTTGGCCGCTCCGAGACGTCCACCACATTCCACTTGTCAGACGTCATATGTAGATGATGTAATGCAAAGGGATTGAAAGTAGATATAGAGACCGGAGCGGATTTCGAGGGCTAACAACTTTTTTAGCTCCTCTGCGTCCCATTGTGTCGTTTCGGATAGATCGAGTTAGGTAGAAATTGAAGATCAAAAAGATGCTGGGCGCTGTAGCGTGCGCCGTAGCGGTCGCCGCGGGCACCACAGTTGCAGCCCCGTCGGCAAGCGCGGTGGAGAACGGCTACAACGCTGTTTACGAGCCGTGGTCGGCTGAAGTTCTCATCGGCGGTATTTGTACTGGTGCTGTGGTGTCGGACCGCTGGGTCCTTACGGCCGCGCACTGCCTGGGTAACAGCCATGGTCCCGGCGGTCATGTGAAGATCGGCGAGCGCGCTCAGCAGACGTTCAACGTCGACCGTGTTGTTCGCGAGCCCGGTGGAGCCGACATGGCTCTTGTCCGCACCGACGTGTCGATGGGTGTTCGTCCCATCATGCTGCCGTCGCCCGGTCCGGTTCCTAACCAGCCGGGTCAGTTCACCGGTTGGGGCCCAGGTCGTTTCCCCGAAACCCAAGGTCTAGCCTATGTTTCGGGCCCGACGCAGGGACCGCGCCCTGGTAACGCCGACATGTTCGAGACGAAGTCCATCATCGGTGGGCAGGAGCACGGCGATTCCGGCGGACCGTTCCACATTGGCCCGGTTATCTACGGTGTCTTGTGCTCGACCAGCGGTAAAGATGCCGATGGAAAGACCATCGCGAACTACACGAAGGTTGATCAGTTCCTTCCGTGGATTTACGGCACCATCTTCACCCAGAGCTGGCCGTGATCGGTTAATAGGACCAGGTCACTCGGCCTGGTAGATCACTGGGCCCGGTAGATCTTTGGTGCTGATAGGTCATTAGTGCAGTCTTTTATCGACGTGCGCTGATGACCTTTTTTACTGTCGCTACCGACGGTTGCCGACGCATAACTAGCGATGGTTCGTGACTCGACCCTTGCCGTCAATTGTGGACGGCGGGTATCGACGGCTCTCGCGGGTGTTTAGTCGCGGTCTTCTCCAGAGTCAAAAGGAATGAAGAATGAGGCGCCCAACTCGTCATTGCTACAGCTAGAAAAGCGGTTTTCTCTTTTTGCGGTGGCATACGTGGGTGAAACGCAGCTCCAATCGTCGGTGGTGGAATCCCAGAATTGGAAATTGCCGCTGCGCTGTCCCGGCCCCCCATCGCCTTGGGGGGCCTCGTCGTAGCGCTTGAGCACTTCTTGAGCATCGGCGCAGTCAATATCCCCTTTGTCGATTACTACCTGGAGTGTTTGTCCGGTAGCTCCCTGGGTCGTGCATTCCCCATCTGAACTGCTATTCGAGTTGTTAGTCGAGCTGTCGGAATCGTCGCTTTCTTCGGTTGTGTCCGTCGCTGTGTCATCGTTATTGACGGTGGGATTGATCGCGGCCTTCCTTGGGGCAGGCTCCGTGGTTTCCTGCCCGGGGGTGGGGTTAGCGGAGGGTGTCGCCGCTTGAGACTGCGTTACCGACGTGGCGGGTGCTGCTTCGTCATTTTTCTGCCCATTGTGGTGGTTGGACCACACGTAGCTTGCCCCACCAATCGCCCCGCCGAGCAGAACGAGTATGCCAACGATACTGGCGACGCCTTTCGCACCGATGCGGTTAGGTTTTGTGTTTGCGGAAACGACGGTGCTTCCGTTCCCGCCATAAGTATTTCCGCTTGGAGCATTTCCGCCCTGAGAGAACCCCGCGTTTGGCGCTGGTTGTTGTGGTGTCGGCGGTTGTCCCCATTGGGGTTGGTTGGGCGGTTGATTAGCAAATCCGGGAGTGCCTTGCCCCTGTGGTTGCCCTTGCTGGGAGTTCGGGTTGTTTAACGGCGGAAATTGCCGTGTTTCGTTATTCTGACCGGCCGCGTTGTTCTGCCCACCCGCGTTTTGCCAAGCTCCGTTGCTCTGCGTGCTCCCGTTGCCCCACGTGTTGTTGTTCTGACCGCCCGCATTGTTCCACGTACCTTCGGGATTATTGGGAGGAAATTGGGTGGTCTCGGGGTCATCGTGTGGTTGTTTTTCTGATTCGTCGCTCATGGTGATTCCTCGTTCAGTGGGGTAGGGAGGCTGGTGAGTTAGGGACTAGTTAGTTGCGTATTCAATTGCGCGCTGACTTCACCGCGTTTGCACACCTCTAGTAAAGCGGACGTGAAGCTCACTCTTTATTTCCCACGGCACAACTCTGTGTTATATACCCGTTTTTGTGGGGGATAGTAAGACAAACCCGCACGTCCCGGACCCTCATTGTCTTCACACGTGCCGTCTCATGAGCGCTCGCACACGCCAGAAATTGCGCCGTTCACTCCCACAGTAAAAGCTCTACACAAAGACTATAGACAGAGCGGTCTATTTTAGGCTACTCTAAGCACGAACATGATGGCGTCCATGTCGGTGGTCGCCATGTATGACAGTCGTTACGTAGGGCACATGTCCTCATTCACCAGGTGCCACGCGTCAGACGTCGCCCATCAAGCGGAAAGGTTGCCATGCTTATTACCGGTCTCGTGCTTGGAACGGTCCTCGGTTACGTCATGCAAAGGGGTCGCTTTTGTGTCACCGGTATGCTGCGTGACATCTTCACGCTGAAAACATGGCGCGGATTCGTGGCGCTCCTCGTGGTCATCGCCGTCCACGCGGTGGGCTTAGCCGCACTAACTTCGCTGGGCGTCATCACCCCGGAGGTTGACGACTTCGCCCCCTTCGCCGTCATCATCGGCGGCTTCCTCTTCGGCGTCGGTATTGTGTTGGCCGGCGGCTGCGCGTCGGGAACTTGGTACCGCTCCGGTGAAGGTCTCGTCGGGTCTTGGATTGCGCTGCTCACGTACGGTTTGTCGGCTGCCGCGATGAAAGCGGGCGCGCTACAGGGGATCAACAGCGGGCTCCGCGAATACACGGTCCCGCTCACCACGATTCAGCAGTCACTAGGGGTGTCGACGTGGGCCTTGGCCCTCCCGCTGGCCGTGCTGACTGCGTTCCTCGTCGCGAAGTTTGTTCGTGCCGAGGCAGCTCAACCCAAAATCGCTCAGCTCGCAGCGAAGAAGACGGGCCTCGCGCACCTGTTGGCGGAAAAGCCCTGGCACGTGTACACGACCGGGGCGATTGTCGGTGTGCTGGGCGTCATCGCCTGGCCTCTTTCCGCTGCGACGGGCCGCAACGATGGTTTGGGAATCACAACACCTAGTTCGGACCTGGTCCGTTTCGTGACGACGGGTGACGCGACCCGCATCAACTGGGGAGCCCTCCTGGTGCTGGGGATCCTGATCGGGTCGTACCTGGCAGCGAAGGCGTCGGGGGAGTTCCGCGTGCGAGTTCCGTCGGGAACCCAGGCGGTGCGGTCGGTCGCCGGTGGCGTGGTGATGGGGGTCGGCGCTGCGTGGGCGGGTGGTTGCACGGTCGGGAACGGTATGGTGCAGACGTCGCTGTTTAGCTACCAAGGTTGGGTTGCTTTGCTCTTCATCGCGCTGGGTGTGGGGTTCGCCGCGAAGCTGTGGCTGAAGCCTGCCGAGCCGATCAACTCTCAAGATCCGGACGGCTACACTCTGTCACCATCTACTGCCGACGCCATCCGCGCGGCGAGCGCCGGCGACTTGGCTCCTGCCTCCGCCGGCGATGACTTGGTGCCTGAATCCGGCGTCGATGACCTGACGCCTGAGCCCGGTGCAGTTGAGCGCAGTGGAGTGTTGGCTGAGTCTGGTGGTCGTAAGAGGTCTGAACGCGAGCCTGTGTTGGTGGGTGCCTCTGCGGGTGGCGATTCTGCGGCCGATTCCGAATTGAATGTTGGGGGATTCGCGACGGCTGTTGGTTTACCGGCAGTATCGGTACTTGAGCGCCCGGCTGATGGTGACGTCGATGGGCGTGATGCAGGTGATGAGCGCGATAATGCAGGCCGAAAGCTTCGCGGTGGTTTGCGTCGCGTCGGTGAACGACGATTTGCCCTGGATACGCTGGGTGCGGTGTGCCCGTTCCCCTTGATTGAAGCGAAGGCCGCGATGCAGCAGCTCTCCAGTGGAGATGAGCTGGTCATCAATTTCGATTGCACCCAGGCGACGGACGCTATCCCGCGATGGGCGGCGACCGATGGTCACGAAGTCACGAACTTCGAGGCCACCGACGACGCCGGGTGGACCATTAGTGTGCGCAAAGGGTAATTCGATAGTGCCTTAGTCTTTAGAGATAATACTGCGACGGCGTGTACACGATATTGCCTTTACTGTCCTTGCAAAAGGAGCTACCGGGCACTGAGTTCGGCCCTGCTCCTTCACCGTATGAAGTATCTGTGGGCTCACACGTCCAACCGTTTTTATCCGGGCCAGTTGAATGTTCGTCATTCCTTGAAGAATTTTCTGAACCAGAGTTACTAACGTAGTTCTGCATCGCTTCAAGGGCGTGTGAACAATCCACATCACCTTGGTGGACGAGGACAGGCGCTTTTGTATATTCCTCAGTGTAACTGGTTTTTATATCAATGTCGCCGCATTTGGATCCGGTGATGCCTGTGCCATCACCTTTACGCTTGGTAATGGTGTAGCCCTTATCGGTGAAGTCGACGCGGTTATTATCGACGATACATGTCGCTTTTTTATCCTCGAACACTCCGCATGAGGTGTCAAAAAACTGAATTTTTTCTCCAGGGTGGAGAACTCCGCCATCGTTGTAGAAGTCACCGTCGTCCTTGAATTCTTGGTGAGAATAAACGAACTTTTTCTCTGAATCGTCTCCTGATCCTCCACCTAGGGCTGGATCATATTCTTCGGTTTGGAAGCAGTCCAGCATATTCATCATGTTCGCTGAAAAGGCGATATAACAATTGAATTTGGTGTCAGCGAGGCGAAAAGAAACCCCATCGCCACTACCAATAACATCTTGTCCTCTGGTCATATCGTCAAAGAGATGTGTGTACGTTGTTGGTTCACTGGAATCGTCATTGGTGGTGTAGTGGTTGTAGGCCACGCCACCACCCACTACCGCACCGCCGCCAAGGATTGCCGCGCCGATGAGGCCTTTTGTTGATGTCAAGACGCCGGTAGCCCCACTTTTAGCGGCTCCACCTGCAGCGACTTTGCTTCCGCCCGCTGTAATCGCGTGTGAGCCGCTCACCGGATCTGGTGGTCCTGCGGTGAAAGCTTGGGAACCGCTGACGGGGTGGGGTGGCCCTGCGGTAACAGCGTGTGAGCCACTCATTGGATCAGGCGCTGAGGGGTGAGGCCCTGTGATAGTGCCGTGCCCGCCGGGTGGTGTACCTGCTGCCGATGCCCCTCCGTCATGGTGGGGGCCGACGGGGTGATGTGGCGCTGGTTGGTGCGAGCCGACTGATCCGCTGGCTCCTCCGTCGGAGGAGTGGTGGGGTCCCCAGCCGGACTGACCTTCTGACGTAAGACGCTCGATCGACGGGCGTGGGAATTGAGAGCGACGTTTGTCTTCCGCACCCGTCCGTGGCGTCGGCTGTGGACCTTGCTGTGGCGGTTCTTGTGGAGGCTCTATAGGTTGCCAAAACTGTTGCGGGGGTTGGTTTCCGGACCACGGTTGATTAGGTGGCCAGGGCTGGTTCCCCTGCTGTGGTTGATTAACGAACTGTGGTTGATTCCCCGGCCACGGTTGGTCTACCGCGCTGGGATATTCGACCGGTCCAGGTCCAGGTTGGTTACTAGCCCACGGCTGATTTCCGTACTGTGCTTGGTTTCCCGGCCAGGGCTGGTTCACAGACTGGGGCTGATTCCCGGGCCAGGGTTGATTACCGGGCGTTGGAGGATAGTTGAATTGGCCGTTAGGCGGTGGCCCATTAAAGCCCTGAGGAGGGAAGGCCGTCGTGGGTTGTGCATCCCCCTGTGTCCCAGCACCCCACTGCCCATTGTCCTGAGCAGGGTGTCCATTGGGGGCCTCGTTCTGGTCGTTGGGTGCATTGTTGTTCTGAGGGTTCTTACCGTTCTGATTCGCGTTGTCTCCCCACGCTTCGTCGCGGTGTTCTTGTCCCCATTGCTGTTCATTCATATTTTTCAGCCTCCTTTATTTATTAAAACGTTGAGGAGGGCTGTTGGCATTACATTCTGCATAGGTGTACTAAAAGAAATTATTTTGTTATTCGCTTGTCATCTGTTTGTGATGCCGACAATTTGGGGTTCACTTATGCTAGGAAGTGCGTATTCAATTTCAGTACGCATTTAATCCCACCATGCGGTGATGAGAGGTCGAAGAGCATGAAAGTGTCATCGTCTCACGCAGTCAAGGGCATTGCGTTATTAGCTAGCGCGGTTGTGCTAGCTGGGTGCAACCAGGGTGGTGATAACGACAACTCTCAGGCCACCGATCAGCAGACGTCCGTGGCAACGAAGTCCTCCGCAGCTACTCCGAGTTCTGAAAACGCAACAGCATCAGAGGACAGTAGTAGTGACGTCGCAGAATCTAACGAGCAAGATGCAGATAGCGACGGCAAAACTGCCGCTCAGCAGGGAAAAGCTCAGGAAAGCTGCACCGACAATATTGCGGCACGGGAGTATCAAGACCACGCGGCCGAGGTTCCTCCACCTTCGTCGGGAGAATGGGATATTGATCCCTCCTCTTTCCTTGAAAATCAGCCGTGTGCGACGTTGTCCTGGGCAGTATTAGTTCCCATGAAAATTGTCGACGGCAGTCCGCCTACGCAGACCATGCTGTTCCACAACGGACGATTCATAAAAACTGTGCCCCAGAAGCCGACATACTCGCCTGATGTCTCGCGTGTTGATGATTCGACGATCAATGTGACCTGGAAATGGCCCAAGCCAGGGGACCCTCTGGCCGAGAAAACTGGTCGATCAGTTGCCACGTTCCGTTGGGATGATCAATCCGAATCCGTCGTTATGGAAGGTGAATTACCGCCAGACTAAAACGTGTGTGAAACCTTCCGGGCGTGATACGTAATTACGCCGGGGGGTAAACCGGGGGATCGCGTTATCGATCTAAACATCTAATGGCCGCTGGGAAACAGCCACAGAAACTAAGATTTTAAACAGCAGAGCTGTATTCGGCGGTCAATAACCCCCAAAAGTTGGGCTACATTACCGCCGCGTTGTCGCACATCTGAAACAAAGGCGGGTTGTCATGCACCACCGAGATAACGTCCGACGGAATTTCCCATACGCTCATAAATCGCGACATGTACGTGAGTCGTCGCATTCGCGTTTCATTTCCACCGCTATTGTTACGCTCTCTATTCCGCTGGCAAGCGTCGCCGTCGCCAATGGTGCCCCCAGTGATTCTCCGCAGCCTGATATTCCGGCGTCTGCACAACCGAACGCGATGTGCGTCCCTTATCTTGGCGATATCAGTAAAGGGAATGGGCAATTTCCTCTAGGGCTCGTCGCGCCTGATTTTGGTGATGATGGTTATGATGCCTTACCCGTCGCAAATGATAAAGACCTGCCGGAACGTATTGATTTACGAGACAACCACCAAGGTTTCAACGAAAAAATTGATGTTGCACTCCATGAGGGATCATTGGTGGTTCGTCATCGTGGAGAAGAGCAATGGCGGCATCTTCCGATCCCTGATTGTTTGGATGGAAACATTGTCAGCATGTCCATCAACGGTGATTCTCTCATCGCGCTGGATAAAGATGGCTGGATGTACACGCTGAGTAATTTGCTTTCGAGCCCGGCACGATGGGGCTGGATCAGAGCCTGGGGAGGGCCCGTGTGGTTGGGCAAAGGATTGCAATCGCCCACCACCGAGGAAGGGAAATGGTCGTTTACTCTGATCGACAACAATGTGGATAAAACATATTCCACGCCCGACGGGAAAGAACAACCGATCTCGTATGCCAAAGTCACCCAAGTAGTCGCACTCGGGCAAGATGGGTCACACCTTTACAGCCTTGATCCGTGGCTTGCGCGCGATTATTCCTACGAAATCGGTACGCCATTTAATTCGCGTTTCCAAGCAGAATCTGTGTCAGCATCAGGATCGGTCATTTTTATTACCAATAAATACGGTGATATGTATACGAAGTTGTCCGACTATGACGTTCGCGGTGCCGACCCAGCTCAATTCCGCTACCAATGGAACGACCCCAACAATCCGGACGAGCGCCCGTCGGCAACGAATGCCCTTCAACAGCGATTGGATAACAACACAGCGCCGATAGCGATTGAAGGACAAGAGTGGACTCACCAGCCAAAAATTCCTGGCACGATCACGAGCAGGATTTCTATCCACACGACGGCACCTGGTTCGACGAACCGCGAACTCAGGGTAGAGGGCACGAATTCGGATGGTGAATCGGGTTATTGGCATAAGGCTCTTGACGATAAAAACTGGGCCTTCACCGCAACCGGTTTACCGCTAGAGGGGAGGAAACTTGAAAACTCCTCCGCTGATCGAAGCACAGATACATTGTCGGACGAATCTCCCTTCAGTTACGAGGGGAAAGTAACCGACAATGCGTCATTAAGCATCGATCACTTCGCCTACGCAAGTGAGAAGCATGACATCACCGTGACGGTTAATGGTAAGAAGTATCCGCTGCTCCTAGAGACTGTCGATGGTCGCTTGGGAACTCCTTTATCGCAGCGCGTGTTGCCAGTCGAAGGAGAATTCGGAAGCAGACCTGCCGGATTGGTTGAAGGGATCCCACGAAATTACGTGGCAGCAATACGCGTCCCGCAGGAAACCAAGCAGGCCGCAGAACATGACCCCGAGTTGAAGAGTTTTCTGGACACATATCTCAAAGGCGAAGACCCGCACCAAATATTCGCGCGGGTCACACCGAGTGAATTCCAGATTATTAATTCACCGGTAAAGGATGTGGCGGTACCGGCTCCCGGGGCTGTGGCAACGCTTACGTCAGTGGAATAAAACCGGATCCGTCCCCACTGTTAGGTGCTTATAGGTTTCCCACCGCTTCCCGAACAGCGTCGACAATCTCAGCGCTCGTTGTCGCGTCGCGGAGGTGAGTGCGGAAATTGTCTCTCATCAGGGCACGGGCAAGTTGGGCAAGAATCTTCATGTGTTTCTTATTCGCCCCTTTAGGAACGGCAATGAGGAACACAAAATGCACGGTCGTGTTATCCGGGCTGTTCCAGTCGACGCCGTCGCCTGGAATCCGGGCGAACAACACCGTCGGCGTTGTGACGCCAGCTACCCGGGCATGAGGAATTGCCACCTCGTTTCCCACCGCTGTCGTCGATTGCTCCTCGCGAGCCAACGCTGCCTGGATCACTGCTTCACCATCGGTAATTCGTCCGGCCGCGACTGCGTGGTTTACCAAACCGCGAATAACATCTTCGCGGTTTTCAGAAGGCGCATCATCGTCCAGGACAACGAGCGTTTCGTCGATAAGGTGAGGAGCATCTGACTCCTCGGCGCTCTTGGTGCCGGAAACAACACCGGCAGGTTCAGCGCTGGTAACAGCGCCAGTGTTCCGCGGGTTAGAAGCATCAGTAGAAGAATCAGCACCAGCACCAGCATCACTAGCGTTAGACGTGGACGTCGGCGAATGCTTACTCCGGGACATACTTATTCGCGTCAGCCCAATCATGACGGCGACCGTCGTCGCGATACCAGCGAGCACGGCGATGAAGAACCACACAACGCCGTCGATAGCCCCCAGCACAGCAACAATCGGCCCGCCGTGCATGACGTTATCTTTCACACCCCATAAACCGGCGAGAGCTCCGGCCACGGCTCCACCAATAACATTGGCCGGAATAACTTGAAATGGGCGAGCCGCTGCAAAAGGAATAGCGCCCTCGGTAATACCAAAACATCCCATGATTAGGGCAGCTATGCCAGCATCTTTTTCAGGCTTAGTAAACCATTGTCGGCGAATAAAAGTAATAATGCCCATCGCCAGCGGCGGGACCGCAATAGCTGCCGCGTTCATCCCCATCGGTGCGGCGTTTCCGGCAGCAATTAAACCGCCACCGAAGAGAAACGCCGTTTTATTAAACGGGCCACCCATGTCAAAAGCGATCATTGCGCCCAAGACGGCGCCCAGCACGACAGACGACGTCCCATTCATGCTGGCTAGCCAGTGCGTCAGGGCGTCGAAAAGCGATGCAATCGGCGCGCCGATGACGTAAATAACAAGCAGACCGACAATGAGTGTGGTCACAATCGGAATGACAATAATCGGCCAAATAGGGGCCACATACTTATTGACGGGAATTTTTCGAATGGCCAAAGCTACGTAGCCGGACAAAATACCCGTGACAATGCCACCAATAAATCCAGTGCCTGCTTCGGAGCCATACAGTGAACCAGTCACAGCGACCATGCCGGTAATAAAACCGGGCGCCAATGCAGACCGGTCCGCAATACCTTCTGCGATATAGGCCGATAACACCGGCACCATCAGGCTGAACGCTAGTGTGCCCAGCTGATTAATGTCGTACCAAAAGCTATCCTTTGGTATTTGCATACCTTCCGATGTGGGGTGGCCACCCAAGGACAACGCCACGGCGATGAGCAACCCGCCTGTTACCACGAAGGGGATCATGCGGGATACCCCGGCCATCAAGGCTCGATAGATCACCGTCGCAGGATTCAATGATTCACTGCTCGCCGATCCGCTCAGTGACGCTCCATCGGCGTCGGGGGAGAGGCCCCCGGAGGCTCCCCGACCACCGGTTCCCGCGCCATGGTCACCGTCGACCCCCTGGTTCCCCTTGCCTTGCGACTGCCCCCACCGCGGAGCGACTAGCGCTCGCCGAAGAAGATCATCAGGATGGCTGATCGCAGCATCAACACCCGTCGTGACCAGCCGTTTATTGACAAACCGCTCTTTGTCGATCGCAATATCCGCCGCAATAATCACGGCATCTGCCGCCGCAATATCCGCGTGAGAAAAAGCATTATCGACGCCGATCGAGCCGTGAGTTTCCACCTTGATCGTCGCGCCGGCCTCCTTGGCCGCAGCCTCGAGTTTCTCCGCGGCCATATACGTGTGCGCAATACCCGTCGGACATGCGGTAATTGCCAGGATTGTTGATCCCGCGACTGTGGGGTTCTTCCCGTCAACGGCGCTGCTCTTGTTAACGGTGCTTCCGTCAACGGCGGCCGTTCCCCCTAATGACGGCTCCCTATTTCCATCTGTACTCATGAGAATGACTCTAGTTTTAGAAACTCCGGCTGGTTCGACCGAGATACGTATTCGATTTCGATTCCCTCGCTATACATATCCAGCTCGCCCGCTATACACATTCGCCAGAAACTCGGGGTAATACGACAGGAGGCAGTGCGCACGCGAATCCTGGGGCGCGACGCACCTACGTACGGAAGAAGGAGCCGGCAGACGGAAAACTGAGGGAAAGCTACATCTAGAGCGCGAAAAGTGCGGGGGAATACGCGGCCCAAAATAAAAGTGCGGGGGAATACGGCCAGTTTTCGGCCATTTTTCGCACATATTTCCCCGCAGTTTTCACAAGAGACCCCGATACCCCCACGCAGTTTTCCCGCACGCGGACACACTTTTGTCGTAAAACCCGAAACTCGACACACATGCAGGAAGTCGAAATACATATCAGCCGGAAAACTGACTTAAGACGCCAATAGCTATACCGTTATTAGATGGCAAGGGAGGGTTACACCTCCGTCGAACTACGAAGGGCTCACGCTGTGCCAGCCTCATCCCATAGCTCCCCGCCGGATCAGTCCGGTTCCTCACCCCGCCAGCACGCTGCAGAATCACCGCATCCGCGCCGCGGCACTCCGCAACAGGTCGGCCAGGCGCTGAAGCGAGCCGTCAACCCGGAACCGCGGCTGCACCCCGGGCTCATCCCCGGCCTTAGCGTCGAAGACACGGATCGGAAATTCCCCACCAACAAAACCGTGTTCGTGGTCGCGCTCACCGTGGCTGTGGCGGTGGTCCTCTGGGCGGCCGTCGCGCCGGGGAGCATCAGCGTCGTCGGCGCTGACATGCAAGAATGGATCACCACTCACTTCGCGTGGCTGCTGGGCGGCCTCATGATCGCGGTCCTTCTCTTCATGCTGATCGTCGGGTACGGCCCCACCGGGAACATCAAATTGGGTGCCGACGATTCCCGCCCGGATTATTCCACCGGATCGTGGATCGCCATGCTCTTTGCTGCGGGCCTCGGCATCGGCTTGATTTTCTACGGACCCCTGGAACCGCTGACGCATTTGCTCGACCCGACGCCCGCCACCGACGCCAAGGCGGGCACGATGGCCGCGGTGCTGCCGTCGATGTCCACGACGATCCTGCACCAGGCCAGTTTGGCGTGGGCGATTTATGCCTTCGTCGGCGGTGCTATTGCCTACTCCTCGTACCGACGCGGTCGACTCCCACTCATTTCCTCCATTTTCGAGCCGGTTTTCCCCGACGGAACGCACAAAATTCTCGGCGGAATTATCGACATCTTCGCCGTCCTTGTCACTCTCTTTGGGACGGCGATTTCTCTGGGCATCGGCGCCCTGCAAATTCGCACAGGAACGTCGCTCTTAACAGGAAAAGAAATTCACGGAAACGCTTTCCTGATTGGGGCTATGGTCCTTCTTACTGTGGTGTTTATTTTCTCTGCAGTGAGCGGAATTAAACGCGGAATCCGGATGCTATCGAATGCAAACATGATCATTGTGGTGGCATTGGCTGCTTTCGCATTAATCACTGGTCCCACCTTGTTCATTCTGGATCTGTTCCCGACGTCTATTTACGCGCTGTTCCAAAACTTCATGGCGATGATGTCCATCTCGCCGAGCCAAGGCGATGCCGAGAAGGAATTCTTGACGTCGTGGACCACGATGTATTGGGCGTGGTGGGTGTCATGGTCGCCCTTCGTCGGAATGTTTATTGCAAAAATTTCGAAAGGGCGAACGCTGCGCCAATTCACCACCGTGGTGATTTTTGTCCCCGCGCTGATTTCCACCGCGTGGTACACGATTTATGGTGGCACCGCGATGTGGATGAATATGAAGGGCCCTGGTCTTGAGGTTAAAGGCTCGGGCGAAAACGTGATGTTTGATCTGCTGGATAATCTTCCTTTGACGCCCATAACATCGACCGTTGTTCTTATTGCGGTCGTGATCTTCTTTACGACGGCTGCTGATTCGGCCACCAATGTGGTGGGCTCCATGTCTCAGTCGGGGCGAGCCTTGCCGTCCACTCCGATCACGATCATGTGGGGCGTTACCCTGGGGCTCATCGCGATCTTCCTGCTGCTGGCCGGTGGCCAAGATGCGTTGTCGGGGTTGCAATCGATCATGGTGACCAGCGCGTTTCCGTTCGTGTTCATTGTCATCGGGATCATGATTGCGTGGGCGAAGGACCTGCGTCAGGATCCGTACATGATTCGGCGCACTTACGCGCGCGAAGCGATTTCGCGTGGTGTGCATCGCGGCATCGACATGTATGGGGATGATTTCGTGTTCGGCACCTCGCGTGTTCCGTCTGAGCAGGGGGCGGGTGCCGAGTTTCATAGTGACGATCCATCCCTGACGGACTGGTACGTCGACCATCGAGGTGCGAGCACCGAGGAGAAGGACGGATAACGTCAAATAACCAGGCTGAGCAGCATAATCGAGACCAGCCCCGTCACGGAGAGAATCGTCTCCATAAGGGACCAGGTTTTGAATGTCTGCCCGACGGTCATCCCGAAGTACTCTTTGACCAGCCAGAACCCGGCGTCGTTCACGTGTGAGAGGAATACCGAGCCGACGCCAATCGCCAGCACGAGCAGGGCCGTGTGAGTGTCGGTCAGGTTGGCGGCTGCGGGGGCCATGATTCCGGCGGTGGTAATCGTCGACACTGTTGCGGAACCGGTAGCTAACCGAATCGCCACGGCAACCAGCCACCCGGCCAGGATGGGGGAGAGCCCCACGCCGTGGATCCAATCGCCAATAACCGTCGCCACACCTGTCTCGACCAGCGTTTCTTTGAAACCGCCACCGGCCCCCACGATCAAAAGAATCCCCGCGATGGGGCCGAAGGAACCGCCGGCGACGTCGGATGTTTCCTTCAATGAATGCCCGGTGCGCAGGCCCAGCATGATCATCGCGTAAAACGTCGTAATGAGCAGGGCAACCAGGGGCTCGCCGACAAAGTCGAGGGCATTCCCGAATGCGCTTCCTTTGTCGATGCCGATGGTTTCCTCGACGGTCCTGGCCAGCATCAACACAACGGGAAGCAAAATAACCGAGATGCCGACGCCGAACGAGGGGCGGGACTCGCGCGGGATGTTTTTATCCGTGTCGAAGGTGTCCGGTGCCGGCACGGGAACCCACTTCGCCATGAACCGCGCGGAAATCGGGCCAGAGATAATGACCGTCGGGATGGCGACGATCAACCCAAGGCCCAAGGTCAGCCCAAGGTTGGCGGACAGGGAATCGATGGCAATCAGGGGACCGGGGTGCGGAGGGATCAAACCGTGCAAAGCTGACAACCCAGCAAGAGCGGGGATGCCCAATAGCACCACCGGCGCGTGAACACGCCGCGCCACCAGCATCACCACGGGGATGAGGAGAACCAGGCCGACCTCGAAGAACAGCGGAATACCAATCAGGAACGCCAGCGTCGCCATCACCCAAGGGAGGCGGTGCTCCGAGGTGTGCTCGAGAAACGTGTCAACGATTTCGTCCGCCGCGCCGGTCTCAACCAGCAGCGCGCCAATAATCGCACCGAGCGCGATCAGAACCCCGACGCCGCCGACCGTCGACCCCATTCCCGACGAAAAAGCGGTGAAGGTATCAGTTAGCGTGATGCCCGCCAGGAGCGCCAGCGCCCCAGAACCGACCAGCAGCGACAAGAACGGGTGCAGTTTCAGCCACGTGATCAGCACAATAATGAGCGCGATGCTCACGCACGCTGCCATGATGAGCTGCCCGTGGGAGGCGTGCACAGTGACGGTGGAGTCAGCCGCAAGCGGAGTGAGCATCACTCGTGACCTCCGGCGTCGGCACTTCGCTGAGCAATGGCCAGCACCTGTTTATCCAATTCCTCAATAGTTTGGGAAATGTCGAGGGTGATCCCGTTCTCGTCGCCCTCCAGCGTTTCCAGCGTGTCGAACTGCGATGGCAGCAGGGAGCGGGGCATAAAGTGGCCCGACCGTAATTCCATCCTGTTCGCAATGAGCTCCATGGGGCCATCGAGATGCACGAACAGCACATTGCCGTGGGCCTCGCTGAGCAGATCACGGTAGGCGCGTTTCAGGGCAGAGCAGTTCACGACGGTTGACTCGCCGGCGTCGCCGTGTTCAGACATCCAATCCCGTAGGGCACGCAGCCACGGCCAGCGGTCGTCGTCGGTAAGCGGAATTCCAGATTCCATTTTCTGGATATTCGATTGCGGGTGGAAGTCATCGGCCTCCGCGTAGGGGAAGCCGGTCGAATCATGGAGATGCTGGGCAACGGACGTTTTCCCACTGCCACTAACCCCCATGACGACAATATGGAGAGGCGATGAAAGGTCCATAGTCGTTCCTTGTCGATATGTGGTTCGGCTCACTTAATGCCGCGCAGGAGCCGAGGATCACACCTAACCGTACTCATGAACCGGACATAACCCACGCATGGCTGGGGGTCCCTCCCGCATTTTCACCCCCGACATTGGCTCATTCGTTGGAGTGAGCGGTAAATCGTGCACGTGAACGACGGTCATACAGTCACGACGGTTACCCCCGCTGTTGCCGC
>NZ_JAUMTY010000030.1:0-18805 GCF_030530965.1 Corynebacterium sp.
GGGTGGCCTCCCCACCGAGGAGTGTGCCAACAGCGTCTAAAAATGCGGTGGCGTCCTCGCTACTGGCGGTCCACTGCGCGGGGGGCGTGGCAAGGACGGGAGTGCGTGATTGAATCGTCTGCCACATGACGGCAATGGCGTCCTGCATTCGCGCGTGAGAGGAATCAAGCGTCTCGTGATAGCGCGTCAGCGGTGTGGAATACGCTGCCGTCTCGGGCGTCCCCCCGGTTGCAGCAAGGGTGGCCCCCACATCCGCATTAAACGGAATGGCTGTCACACCGTGGCCAACGTCGATAAGTTTGTTTTCCCACGCGGATTGGTCATGTGCGGCTGAGTCATCATCGCGGGAACGAGCCACAGAGTCCCCACCAGCGGAATCATCGTTGTCGGAGGATGAACCATCGCCCGCTGCCGTATCAGATTTTTCCTTGTTGTCGGTTTCAGTGCTGGTAGACAGTGAGTTATCTGCGACGAGCGTCGTAACGTGCGGATCCCGAGGAGGCCACGAGGCTGGCCGCACTGTATTCGTCGATGCCTCGTCGGATGTGAGAGTAACCGGATTGACCTGCGGTTCCTCAGTAGTGGGGGCGCCGGCAGATTTATCGGTATTTGCCACGCCCTCCTCGAACTGCGAGTTCAGGTCGATAGGCTCCCCATTGGTATAGGCGTTGGCCAACGACGGTATGGCGTCTTGGTTGAGGTACCCCGCGCCGGGAATGGCGATGTTGCTGAGCGTGCTGGTGCCAAGAATGGCTTGAATGTTCGTATCCCCGGTTGAGAGCGTTTGCGCAGTTAGCCATGGGTCTTTGGTGGCTGCAACGGCATTGAGGTTGGCCCCCGAGGTGGGCAGCGACACGACACATCCCCCGGATGCCGTGTCTTTGAGTTTCTTCAGCCACCTCTCGGCATCGCCCGTGCCCTTGCCATCGCGCGTTTTCGTTCCCTTGGAGGATCCCCAACTATCCCGCAGGCGAGTCGTTTCGCTCACGGCGCTCGGCCTCTCATTGGTCACCGAGTACCCGTGAGTCATTCTCTCCACAGTGGTGAGCAGGTCGGGGTCAATGGCCAGGCAGCTCGCCTCTTTAATGCCGTTATTCTTGCTGGCCGCGTTGGCGTAGGCCGACAACAGGCCGTCGAGCCGCCCTCCCCGAGCGAGCTCATGGGCGAGCGTTTCGTCGCTCAGCAGGAGGGGAGCTGAGTCAGGGGCTTCACCAGTTTCACCTGGGACGATGGCTGACCGGCTGGCCAGCGGCCACAAAAAAGTAAGCGGTACAGGCTGATTTTCACTCGCCTGTTTATTGTCAGCCTCCGGTTTGGCTTTATCCCGGACAGGAAGCAAGAACCTGGACGAACCCTCATAAGACCCCGCCTGAGCACTGATCACGATGGGATAGGTCCCCGGATCAGTAATGCCCAACGGCGTGGCCTTGCCATTCCCCTCCGTGATCGGAAGATCAAAAGTCAGAGTGGTGGACTCACCCGGTTTGAGAGTGACAGCGGAGTTATCACCCGAGGACGCGGTGGTTGTACTGCTCTTGGCCGACGTGCTTTTCTTACCCGATTCGCGTGCCGACGTCGACCCCGTGGATTGCGAATCATTGGCTTGATCGTGGTCCACAGATCCGTTGATCAGATCGTGATTAAAGACATCCTTATTATCCGCTAACCGGAGACGGGCAGATGCGGTGTCGACGACGGCATCGGAGCGCGACAAAGAATACGTAATGGAGTCGAGCGTGCTTGAGGTTGAGTTCGTCAGCTTCACCGTGAACGCAACATGCCCATCGATCGTGGCGATCGTCGGGTTGATCTGCGAAATCGAGACATCAATATCGTTCTTGGAGTGCCCGTCCCGCGCCGAGGGGTTGGTCCATTGCGTCGATTCCGCAGCCTGAGCCGTAGGGCCTTGATGTCCCGTATTGGTCATCGTCGCCGGGAGTATTCCGACAGCACAAGCTACAGCACTAGCGCTGCACATGCCGAGGATGCGTGTTCTCCACGGTTTCACCATGGCGTCATCCTCCCCTCCGCATGGGCTTGACGTGCCAGATCCGGCAGAATCTCGTGCGCGCGCCGGGCCAATTTCCGTTCATCCCCGTAGGCTAGCCGCTCCACGAGCTCAGAGGCAGGAGCCCACGTGACCTCGGTGACTTCAGGATCATCATCATTAAAGATGCCGTCAACATATTCCAACAGATGGTGATGGACAGTTTTATGGATGCGGATACCGTCGGACACGAACCAATAATCAATGGTCCCCAAATCCTCGAAAACGCGCCCGGTGAGCCCGGTTTCTTCCCACACTTCACGCTCAGCGGTCGTGGTATGGTCTTCGCCCTGCTCAACGTGGCCTTTGGGGATGGACCACAGGAGCCGACCACGACGGTCAAGCCGCCCGATCAGGCACACATAAATGCGATCCATATTCACAATTCCGGCGTCGTCAACGGCTTCAGCTAATCCAGAGACGACGAGTCCACCGGCGGACGTTTCCTCCGAAGTAGGCATGTAGACCGAAGCGAGGGCGCGGGATTTATTGCGTCGCGAGTTTCGGGACGACCCGCGGCCGGAGCGCTGGTCACGTGGCCTACCAGGCCTCGAACGCTTCCCACCGTTGCGCGAATTGTTGCGTGAACCAGCATTCCGCGAGCTGTTTCGTCGCGACGTCGTCGAACGCTTCTGATGTGGCTTATTTTTATCCCTCGACGAGCCACTGCCCTGGTTGTGGTTACCCTTCTTCTTATCGCCACCCTGGCGGTTGTTTTTCGAGCTAGAGGTGCTGCGCCGGCGTCGGCCCCCGTTTGTGCGCCGCGTGCGCCGTGGCGACCCGCCGCCCCCCGTGTGGCCAGCGTCGGACGAGTCTTGGCTCGCTGACTGTGGCCGTGTGCTCCTACTCATTCTTTTCAGGATAGAGGCCGATGAACCCATGTGGGTAGATAGGCCAGTCACATTGCGCGTTCCCTGTGGATAAATGGTCACTTGTGGATAACTCGCGTCGTAACGATCGGTGGGGACTAGACACGTCTTGACGACCGGTACGATATCTGACATGGCTGGTTCGTCCTCACTCTCCCATTCGCGTCCGTCCGATTCGAACTCCTCGCATGACACGTCCGTTATGGAGGCAGAATATTTGGCACGTGCGCACAGAGACTTAGCCTCCTTAGTCCCCGTGATGACACCGCTTGCCCAGGCCTTTAATGATGACGGCTGTGACCTCTATTTGGTCGGTGGTTCCGTCCGAGATGCTCTTTTAGGGCGTTTGAGCAGTGATCTTGACTTTACGACGAATGCCAGGCCGCATGATATCCACCGGCTTTTGGAGACCACGTGCGACGCCGTGTGGGATACGGGCATTGACTACGGCACAGTGTCGGGCCAACGCAGCGGCCAAGATATAGAGGTGACGACCTTTCGCGCCGACACCTATGACGGCGAATCACGAAACCCCGAGGTCACCTTTGGTGATTCCTTAGACAAGGACCTAACCCGCAGGGATTTCACCGTCAACGCGATGGCCGTCGAAGTCCGTGGCGACGGTTCGCAGGTGTTTCACGATCCGCTTCACGGATTAACTGACCTCGTCCGCGGTTATCTTGATACACCGGACGATCCGGCGATTTCGTTTCACGACGACCCCCTCCGCATGCTCCGGGCCTGCCGTTTTGTGTCCCAACTGGGGTTGCGCGTTGCTCCACGTGTGCGTGAGGCCATGGAGAGAATGGCGGGGGACATCCAACGGATCACAGCGGAACGGATCCACGCTGAGCTGGACAAATTAATCCTCGGGGACCAACCCACCGACGGGATTGAACTCATGGTGGACACCGGTTTGGCGGACTACATCATTCCCGAAATCCCTGCTATGCGTATGACCCGTGACGAGCACATGCAGCACAAGGATGTGTATGCCCATTCGCTGCAGGTACTGCGCCAAGCTATTGATCGTGAACCGGATGGTCCGGACTTAGTCCTGCGGTGGGCGGCGCTGCTCCACGACTGCGGAAAACCCAGCACGCGGGCCCCGAAACCCGGCGGAGGCGTCACGTTTTACCACCACGACGTGGTGGGGGCGAAAATGGCCCGGAAGCGCTTCAGGGCATTGAAATACAGTAAGCAGTTCATCAAAGACGTCTCGGGATTGATCTACCTGCACCAGCGCTTCCACGGCTATACCGAAAAAGCGTGGAATGATTCCGCTGTTCGTCGATACGTCACCGATGCGGGGCCCCTTTTGCCCCGGCTTCACCGGCTCGTACGGGCGGACTGCACAACCAGGAACCAGGCGAAAGCCCGTCGTTTACAACGCTTGTATGACGATCTTGAACGTCGTATTGAGGAGATTCAGCACAAAGAGGATCTCGCGCGCATCCGTCCGGATCTTGACGGGAACGACATTATGACGATCCTAGATATTGAACCAGGACCGATGGTAGGAAAAGCCTGGAAGCACATGAAAGATGTTCGCCTGGATCAGGGGCCTTTAGAGCGCGAAGATGCCATCCTGGAGCTGAAGAAATGGTGGACTGAGGAACAGGAGTCAGAGGAGCAACATTCATGAGTGATATCTACAGTGATCGCCTGTTCAATGGGCTGAGCAAAACACCTCCTGAGGCGGGAATGTTGCTGGTCTCTGCACCCGGAACGGTATCTGCAGAGCTGACTCGCTCCGTCATTTTCCTTCTCGACGTTGGTCCCGACGGTGCCGTCGGCGTTGACCTAACAGAACGCACAGAGATGGCAACACACAACGTCCTGCCGCAGTGGACGCCGCTTATTACTGCACCTCAGGTGATTTATCTCGGCGGACCCGTGGGACACAATACTGTTCTCGCCGTCGGGGTAGCGAAGCCAGATACCGTTATCGACGACACCACGCTGTTCTCCACCACGGCGCACCGATTTGTGACGGTGAATTTAGACGCCGACCCCGACGAGGTGAAAGGGAAGCTGCACGGTCTTCGCATGTTCGGCGGGTACGCCGGGTGGGGGCCAGGCCAACTTAATGCCGAAATTGAGCGCGGAAACTGGTACGTGGCGCCGGCATTAACCGAAGATGTCCTCGCCCCCGCCAATGTCGATGTGTGGGGGCAGGTGATGCGTCGGCAAGAGCAACCACTCCCCCTCTTCGCGACCTACCCTATCGATCCGAACGAGAATTAAACCGAAAATTAACCGTCACCTCGCACCCGTAGAGAACACGTTATGGACACACCCCCACACCGCGGATCACCGCAGAACAACCCCGCACACGGCGGTTCTTTAGGCCCCGACATCCGGCAAGGTCTAGTTGAAACCTGGGCAATTGGGCTGGGGCTGATTCCGCTAGGACTTTCCTTCGGCCTTCTGGTCGTCCAATCAGGTTTTGCCTGGTGGTGGGCACCAATACTCTCCACCATCATTTATGCCGGATCCATGGAGTTCCTCGCCATCAGCTTGATTAGCAGCGGGATTGGGCTGTTTTCTGCCGGGTTAACAGCGTTGATGGTGAACTTCCGTCACGCGTTCTACGGCCTGACCTTCCCTCGCCACGCAATTAAGAGCCGCGCCTGGCGCGCCTACTCCACCTACGCGTTGACCGATGAATCTTATGCCATCGCATCGACGTCCATGGCGAAGAACAGCTCGATCAGCGGCGTTCACGTCCTGACAATCCAGGTCGTTGTGCAAGCCCTCTGGTTGGCGTCGGGAATAGTTGGTGCCCTAGTCGGCCAATACATTCCCACCATCGACGGGATGTCCTTCGCTCTCGTCGCCCTATTCATTGTGCTCACCATGGAGTCATTTTCCGCGAATCCCGACTGGTCACTGCCCGGCCTTGCCCTGGTCTGCGCGACCGTCGGATGGCTTGTGTCGGAGCAATCTCTCATGGTTATCGGGCTGGGGCTCTACCTTGCTGTGCTCCTCGTGAGGTTTTGGTCTCCGACCGTCGACGAAACCCTCACGCTGCGGTCCGGCCGTGGCCACTCCGACCCCGCCGACGCTGAAGGGGGAACACCGCGATGAATCACACGCTGGCCTATGGCGATTATGGGTTGCCCGAAGGTGTGTCGCTGTCCCACACGCTCGCGATGCTGTGCGTGATCGGTGTTGTCACCGTTGCCCTGCGCGCGTTTCCCTTTCCGTTTATTGCGCGTTTGCGGGGATCAGATTTCGTGGCCCACCTCAGCCGAACCATGCCCGTGGGCGTCACCATGGTGCTTATTGTCTACACCGCTGTGGAAACCTCGCATGACAGTGGCGGATGGTGGCCCGTCCTTGTCGCTATTGCGGGAACGTGCCTGCTTCATGTGTGGCGGCACAGCGTGACGCTCTCCATTTTCGGCGGAACCGCTTTGTACGTTCTTCTGCTCAACGTTGTGGCGTAGCGGCGTTTGTCCTGGCCGATTCGTCTAGCTGGCGGCGTGTTCGTCCAACTGGCGCGCGTATCGGCTCGCGCGCACAGAGCACACCATCAGCTGAATCTGGTGGAACACCATCAGCGGCAAAATGATCACCGCAGCGCTCTGGGGGAAAATGACGGCGGCCATGGGAAGGCCCGTCGCCAAGGACTTCTTAGTCCCGCAGAACTGAATGGCCACGCGGTCGCCATAGTCGAAGCCGAAACGGCTCGCGGCGGTCCACGTCAACCACAGCATCAGCTCGACCAAAATAAGGGACAGTAGGACGACGATCACCAGCTGCCACCACGCAATCGACGTCCACACGCCCAACACGATCCCCTCCGAAAACGCCCCGTACACCACGAAAGCGATGGACAGTCGGTCCACATTCTTCGTCACCGGGCTTGCCGACATTTTCGCGATCGGACGCCACAAGCGCCCGATCTGGCCAAGAATGAATGGCACAAGTAGCTGCAGCGCAACGTCGATAAACACGCTGCCGGACACGTGGAAACCCGAACCCGACATGAAGAACATCACGAGAACAGGCGTGATTACGACACCTAACAGATTCGACGTCGACGCACTGACGATGGCGCCCGCCACGTTCCCTCTGGCAACGGACGTGAACGCGACCGACGACTGGACCGTCGACGGCACGAGGCAGAGGAACAGAAAGCCGGCATAAAGGTTGTGGCCCACCAGGTGCTGAAGTGGGAAGAGCGCGATACCGATGATCGGGAAGACGACGTAGGTAAAAGCCAGAATGAGGGTGTGAAGGCGCCAGTGCTTGAGGCCCTCGAACGCCTCGGCGGGTGAGAGGCGTGCGCCGTAGAGGAAAAACAGAAATGCAATTGCCCCGGTGGTGACGGTATCCCACGCGCTGGCGAAAGACCCGCGAGCAGGGAAAAGGATGGCGATCGTCACTGCTGAGAGGATCATGACGATCAACGGATCGGGCCGCCAGGAGGCAATTTTGCGAATATTCACGTCACTATTCTAAAAACCTTCACGCTGGGGCGGGGGCATGTAGGAAAATCACTACTACCGCTGGAGGAAACACCGCCGGCGCTCAAGGGCCTACTACCTGCGTAGACGCTGGCGTAAAAGACAATCCGTCTAGGTCTCTTAGCTTCGCGCCACACGTCCGTGGGAGCCACGGATGAAACTTCAGCACACTTTTAAACGAAAAATAATTAGTGGGTGGAAACCGTTGTGTTATTATTTCGCTCACAAGCTTTTCAGTACAAAAGTAAATCTTGAGATGATAAGGAGCTGCGTGGTGCGAAGTAGCTTCATGCCTCTGGACATTTCGGCACAGGACGTCGAGCTGTCGACAAAAAAGGGCCCGGTGTACGGACCGCTAAGTTTCACTGTTCAACCGGGAGAAACGGTCGCGCTCGTCGCCGGCCAGTCCAACGGACTGTCGAGCCTGCTACTCACCCTGGTGGGCCGCATGAAGCCCTCGGGCGGAACAGTCACCGTGGGTGGGATCACCATTCCCCAACACATGCGGAAAGTCCAAAAGATCGCGACATTCGCTGGGTTCGAGAATCTGGATGATTTGGATCCCGCACTGACCATCGCGGAAACAGCCTACGAGCGGATCTCACTCGAATCGCCGATCATTGCTCGTCGGCCCGGGTGGGAGGGCGAGCATATGACGTCATGCCTCCACGCAGCTTTTGGAACCGAGCCCCCGGGGCCCGACGTTCCCATCGAAGACCTCACCGTGTTGGGGCAGGCACAAGCGAGGCTCTTCGTCGCTCTCGTCTGCCGCCCCTCTGTGATCAGTTATAACGATGTCGATTCCCTCCGCAATCCGAACGACCAGGCTGCGCTTTGGGAATCGCTGCAGCGTGCTTCTGCTCTAGGAATCACGATCGTCGCGAACACCGCCAACGTCGGCGCCATCCCTGACGGCGTACGACAGATCTTCGCCGAGCGCCCCGACAATCGGGATGAAAGCCGTGTTGTCGACGAGCCCGCCGACGAATCCGCAGATCAATCTGCAGATGAACTCGCGAATGAGGAAACGCGCGTCGATATCCCCCGCTCCCCCACGGACCCTATAACCACGACCCGCCACCGCGCGGGCAGCACACCTGCTTATCAGCACACCCATGCTCTCGCCGCCGAGGAGGCCAACCATGGCGAATAACAAGCCCAACCACAGTAAAGACGCGGGTTCCTCGCCTGCTCGGCCGAAACGACGAGGCCTCACCGCGCGCGGGAAAGGCGCGTCCGCCTACCGCGAACGCATCATGCCGCGCATGTTGATCGGGCGGAACTCGGAAATCCACCGCCTGCGCATTTTCCCCGTCGCGCTCGCCATCCTGGCAACCATCCCGCTGCTCGTCGGCGCGTTCTTCCTCTGGGCCAACCAGAATCCGACGGAAAACCTCAGCGACATGAAGGTCGCCGTCGTCAATAATGACCGTCCGGCAGAAAAAGACGGACAACCGGTCAATGTTGGCCCGGAAATCATTCAGAATGTTAAGGCCAACCCCACCTTCGATTGGCAATTCCCCTCGGAATCGGAGGCCAGGAAAGGCCTGGAGGACGGTAAGTACTTGGCGACCGTTGTAATTCCCCAGGATTTTTCCTCGTCCGTGGCGTCCATTGGTACCGAGAATCCGCACCAAGCTGTGCTGAACTTCGACTATAACGACGCGAACGGTAAGTCGGCTTCGGTCCTGTTGAAAGCCGCAGCTGAGCGCCTGCACTCGACGATTAATGAGTCGATCACCAACACAGCCAGCGCCAAGGTGTTCTCGTCGCTTAACGAAATCCACGAAGGAATGGGTAAGGCTGCCGACGGTTCCGGCCAGTTGGCTAATGGTGCGAAGACCGCCAATAGCGGTGCGACCCAGCTGGATAATGGCGCCAGTAAGCTTCTCAACGGATCGTCGCAGTTGAAGGACGGCGCCGGGACGCTCACGTCGAAACTGGGTGAGGCCCACGCGGGTGCGAAGAAGCTGGATGATGGATCTGCGCAGCTCCAAGCCGGCGCGCAGCAGCTCACCGATAAGTTAGGTCTTGCCCACGAGAAATCGACGGAACTTGTGAGTGGTGCTCAGCAGGTTGCCGACGGTAACGCCAAACTGGCGCAGGGCAATGCTCAACTGGCCGCTGGGCTCGATGAGATGAAAGGCAAGCTGGCCGCGATTGAGGGAATCCCCGGAATCAACCAGCTACCTCAGGTGCGTCAACTTCTCGACGGCGTTAATCAGGCCAATTCGGCTGCTCACCAGCTCGCCGACGGTGCTCAGAAGGCTTCCGATGGTTCCCGACGAGTGGCCGACGGCAGCACTCAGATCAGCGGCGCGCTCCAGCAATTCCAGGATGGTAGCCAGACCATCGCTTCGAAGCTGGGTGAGGCTCACGCCGGTGCAGGGCAGCTCAGCAACGGTCTGAGCCGGTTGCAGGGCGGCGCGAGCCGGCTCCAGGACGGTGCAACCACGCTGAATAATGGTCAAAAAGATCTGAAGAACGGAACGACGCAGCTAGCCGGAGGAACCGGCAAGCTGTCAGAGGGTGCGGGCACGCTGCACGATAGCCTGGCATCCTCGCAGGATCGCGTACCAGCCTTTACGACGCAGATGGTCGCTCACAACGCGGACACCATGGCGGGTCCGTCGGAACTGAACGAGAGCTGGGTACACAAGGTGTCCTCGATGGGCGAAGGCCTAGCCCCGTTCCTGGCTGGCTTCGGAATTTTCTTGGGCGGATTGTTCGTGTGGCAGGTTGTTCGTCCACTCCCCCGACGGAACCTGGCTGCGTCGGTGTCCTCGCTGCGGTTGGCTATCCGAACCACCACTCCAGCGCTGTTGATCAGCGTTTTGCAGGTCGCGCTGCTGGTTGGCATCAGCTGGTTCACGTTGGATATTCGCCCCCAAAACCTCCTCGCCTGGACGGCCCTCATGTTGCTGGGCGGATTCGGATTCTTGATCTTCCAGCAAGCGCTGATTATCTGGTTCGGTGAAGGAAAGGGGCAGTTGTTGGGCATCGTTGCCTTGGTGGTGCAGCTAGCGTCCGCGGGCGGGCTGTACCCCATCGAAACATCGCCCAAGTTCTTCCAGATACTCCACCCATTCATGCCATTTAGTTGGCTCATCGAAGGGATGAGACAAGCCGGGGTCGGTGAATTGAACGCTCAATTCTGGAACTCCGCGCTCGTGCTGGCCTTCGTTGCGGTGCTCACCATGGTCTTCCTGGTCTGGGGAGTATCCCGCAAGCGGGTGTACACGATGTCTACCCTGCACCCGGCCGTGGTGTAAGGAGTTAGCGGGGCGAGGGACTAACTCTCAGCCCCAGCGCTGTAATCCTCCCAGTCCTGTTCGGATTGGGAGGATTTTTCTATGTTCATGCCGGGTTAAGTGGTCTCGACGGGCACCACGTCGGACTTACTCCGCCCCGGGAAGCGGCCCCCATGACGCAGCCCCACCGTGATCTGCGTCGTCGCACGCCCGAGCAATAATGGCCCTGAACCGTGGTTTCATATCGGGCAATTCATTCACATCGCACCAGGCAACAGCTTGGGATTCGTCGTCGCCAATACCGACCTCGGGCGATTCGTCCCGAAGCGAGGCGCGAAACGCGGTGTCCACATAGGACGTCACGTCGCCATTCGGATACGTCACCGGCCCGACCGCCTGGACATTCAAAAGAGATTCGATCTCGATGAGCGCCCGCGTTTCCTCTTGGGCTTCCCGAACAGCCGCAACATGAGGGTGCTCACCTGGGTCAACGATGCCCGTCACAGGGGTCCATTGCCCATTATCGACGCGGCGGACCAGCAAGACTTCGCGCGCGCCGGGCGCGGGACCATCCGCAACGGGCTCGGAACCGTCGCGAAGAATGACGACGGTCACCCCGGGCAGCCACAAAGGGTCGTGGCCAATTTTGGAGCGAAGATTAAGGATGAAGGGTGGTGTAGCCATCGGCTTAGGAATCCGCAGCTTGTGCGGCACGTCGAGCGGCATCGATATCGACGGCCACGGGCTTGCTGGGTTGTTGTGAGGCCTCCCCGCCACCGCAGGAGCAGGACGTATTGCTCTCTTCGGCTTGTTGTTGAGCATCAAGCACCGCGACAGTGTGCGCGCCCATCGCAGCACCCACACCGATGAGCGCCACCGATGCAATGACAGCCACGGCAACCCACAGCCATGCCCATCCCGAAGCACCAAAAGCGACAACTCCCCCGAGCAGCAGGGCCAACGCACCGACCGTCCAGCTCGGCGCGGCGACTTTGTGCGCAAGTTCCCACATGGCGGGGTCACGTCGAACCTCGGGGACACGAATGCCCACCCAGCTGTTCCCGGGAAGTTTTCCTCCCCATGCGGCCAGGCCCACGCCACCCAGTGCAACAGCGAGAATAACCAGAATGATGCCGACAATCATGGTTCTAGTGTAAGCCCGCCGCTTTACGCGATCACAGGCCGGACGCGGATCTCCTCCACGGTGCATTCGGGTGTGGCATCGATGGCTGTGCGCACCGCGGCCGCGATGGATTCCGGCTGCACATAAATGGCTCCGTCGTAATCCTCGGGCGCCATTCCCTTCTCTGCCTGGATTTCGCGTTGCATATCAGTATCGACGCGACCTGGGTGGACCGAGGTCACGCGCACTACACCGCGCTCTTCTTCGCGGAGTGCATCGGTAATAGCGCGCAGAGCAAACTTAGAGGCGCAGTACGGGGCGCTCCCGGGGCGGGACCTGTGCCCGGAGCCGGAATTGATGGCCACAATGTCGCCGTGCGCGGCGCGTAGCTTCGGCAAGAGCTGTCGGATGAGGTCCACCTGTGCAATAACGTTGAGGTCAAGCACCCGAACCCAGTCTTCGCGGGAGACATCGGCAATCGCGCCACCGACCGATATCCCGGCGCTGAGAACAAGCACATCCAGCGCCGGTTCGGGGAAAGCTTCAAGAGCCTTGCCGACGGATGACGGGTCAGTGAGATCCGCAATGAATGGCTGCGCATCGGGGACGGTCTCTTGGGCCTTCTTGACGCTCTCTTCGCTGGTCCCGCCGATGTAGACGGTGTGCGTGGTGGCGAGGTCGTGGGCGATAGCTAGTCCGATACCGCGCGTCCCTCCCGTGATGAGGGCGACGGGGCGTTCGGAGGATGTGGTGGGCGGTGTGGGCATGGGGTGTGGCTCCTCAATGGTGTGCGGCCGCGAGGCCAGGCGTGCGGCCAAAATAGGCCGCTGATCTGGGCTTTAGCTAGTGGTGATATCGACGCCACTCAGCCCGTGGAGGCGTTTGTCGGCGGATTTCTGCGATTGAGCTCCGTCGCCGATACAGGCGTCGAGAAGGTTGTCGATGGACAGATCTCGGGTGTCGGAATACAGCAATTGCTTCTTCGTGAAGCGATCAATCAACTGGTCAACATTGTCGTGGCCTGCGGCCGTCGCGGTCCCGCGAATAGCGTCGGCCCATTCTTCAGGATTAGCCACAACGAAAAGAAGATCATTCGCGTCATCGTCCAGCCGATCAAGAATGCTAATGATCACAGACGCAGCTTTGCTTACCGACGGTGGTACGTCGCCCGAAGCGATCGCCTCTTTAATCCATTCCGGAATGACACCCCGCTGGAGGCTACGCCACGGATAGAGCTCGAGCCGGCCGATCTCACTGGATTGAGGCAGGTCATCTCCGGAAATATGCAGTACGCCGTCCGTGGTCATCCGGTTTCCTGGCCACTTGTCCATGAGTGCGTGGCGAAGCTCCCACGCTGGAATAAGCGGAAATTCATTGTCCCCCACGGAGAGATCCTCCCGGCCGGTCATCATCGCATTCTGCTGGTCATTGAGGTCCAGAATCTCTGCCAGCGCTTGCGCTGTGCGGGTCAGCGAATGGCCAAGCTGCTCCCCGCGTTGGCGTCGAACCAACGGCAAGGAATGGTCAATCTTTTGAAGAAGAGCGTCGAAGTACTTAATAGGTTCTTCGGCGGAACCCTGATGGCCTTCCGTATTTTTAACTTGGATTAACCCGTCAGCTAAGTATCCAGAAACCTTGTTTTTAAAGATTGCGTTATCGCCAAGAACCATGAGCTTGATGCGGTTCGAGGCAGGGCGGTCCACGATGTGCGGGAAGGTGCGGTTAATAATCCCGTCGTCGACCTCAGACAGAAGGCCGTAAAAAGGTTCATCCCCCAGATAAACGACGGAACCTTTCTTAATCGTTGCTTCTTTGTTGTGCTCGGAAAACCACTTTTGGTCAGCAGGGTGAACAACGTCGTCGATAGAAAAGGATTCAGTCTTTTTAGCGAAGATGTCGGATGCGGACAATGTCTCCGGCGAATACATCTCGCGGTAGAAATCGACGAAGTCAGAAAAAACAGTGGTGTTCGGCATACATGCTCCTTGTTTTCGTCAGGATTCGTGTGTTCGAGACGAGCGGTTGATGACCGGGTTTGTCAGCGGTGACCGTTGTAGTTGCCCTCATCATGGGCCCAACTAGACTATGTGACCATGACAAATCCGAGAGAAAAGAGCCCGAATGGGGGCCAGTCAACTGGTCATCCCACTACATCAGTGTCCTCCTCCCACAATACTTCGTCAGGCTCTCTTTCTTCGCGGTCGAGTGCGTCGTCGGCACATCACGACGAACCACGTTTCCGCTACACCGCCGGGCTGGCTGCGGAGATCGAAAACGCCTGGCACGAGCGTTGGTCCCACGAGGGAACGTTCAACGCCCCCAACCCCACCGGGGATTTAGCCCCCCGCGATGGAGGTTCGGAACTTCCCGACGATCGGATCTTTGTCCAAGATATGTTCCCCTATCCATCGGGCGTGGGCCTGCACGTTGGCCACCCCTTGGGCTACATTGCGACGGACGTCTACGCACGTTTCCACCGCATGTTGGGCAAGAACGTGTTGCACACCTTGGGATATGACGCCTACGGTCTGCCCGCGGAACAGTACGCGGTCCAGACAGGAACGCACCCGCGGACCACCACCGAGGCGAATATCGCAAACATGAAGCGCCAGCTGGGGCGCCTGGGCCTGGGGCACGACCCGCGTCGGTCATTTGCTACGACTGACCAAGATTTCTACCGCTGGACCCAGTGGATTTTCCTCCAGATCTTCAACTCGTGGTTTGACCCCGAGGCCAACGCAGCCCGGCCGGTTTCGGAATTGCGGGAAAAACTGGCATCGGGCGCAGTCAATGTGACCTCCGGCCCCGGCTACCAGAGCGTTGATCCCGACACGGGTGCGGCAGTAGAAGCCGCTGAACAAGCCGGCAAGAGCTCCGCGGAAATCTGGGAATCGCTGGATGATGCTCAGCGTGAGCACATCGTTGAAACCTTCCGTTTGGTCTATCGGTCCAGGTCAACGGTGAATTGGGCCCCCGGGCTCGGCACGGTCTTGGCCAATGAAGAAGTCACCGCCGACGGCCGCTCGGAACGCGGCAACTTCCCCGTTTTCCGCAAGAAGCTGACCCAGTGGATGATGCGGATCACTCAGTACTCGGATCGTCTGCTCGACGACCTCGACCTGCTGGACTGGCCCGACAAGGTGAAGTCCATGCAGCGCAACTGGATCGGCCGGTCCAGGGGTGCGGAAGTCACCTTCACCATCCCGACGAACGGTCCCGACCACACCGACGCCACGTGCCCCGTGTTCACCACCCGCCCCGACACCCTCTTCGGTGCGGAATACCTCGTTTTGGCGCCAGAACATGAGCTTGTCGACGAGGTCGTCGCAGATCAGTGGCCGGATCTTCGCGCCGAGCGCTCGCTCTCTGACGACGCCATCGCCCGCTGGACCGGCGGAGCAGCCACCCCTGCCGAGGCGGTGAAGGAATACCGCGCGTCCATCGTCGCGAAGTCCGATTTGGAGCGCCAAGAGAACAAGGAAAAGACCGGTGTGTTCCTGGGCGTGTACGCCACGAACCCCGTGAATGGCCGCCGCATCCCCGTGTTCATCGCCGACTATGTCCTGTCCGGCTACGGCACGGGCGCGATCATGGCTGTTCCCGCGCATGACGAGCGCGACTACGACTTCGCCCGCGTTTTCGAATTGCCCATCACCGAGGTCATTTCCGGCGGCGATGTCACCGTCGAGGCTTTCACGGGCGCCGGCACGGCAGTGAACTCCGCCAATGACGACGGCCTAGACATCAACGGCCTCCACTTGGAGGACGCGAAAGCGCGCACTATCGATTGGCTCGCCCAGCGTGGCGTCGGCAAGGAAAAAATCCAGTACAAGCTGCGTGATTGGCTCTTCGCTCGGCAGCGGTACTGGGGTGAACCCTTCCCCATTGTGTACGACGAGAATGACGTGGCCCATCCGCTCCCGGAGTCCATGTTGCCCGTTGTGCTTCCGGATGTGGACGACTACCGCCCGGTGTCCTTCGATCCCGATGACGCGGAGTCCGAGCCGCACCCGCCGCTGGCCAAGGCGACGGACTGGGTCAATGTCGAGCTGGATTTGGGCGATGGCCCCAAGAAGTACCGACGCGATACGAACGTGATGCCGCAATGGGCGGGGAGTTCCTGGTACGAGCTCCGCTACGTGGATCCCACCAACCAGGACGCGCTCTGCGACCCAGAGAACGAAAAGTACTGGATGGGGCCCACGGATCAGAAGAAATCCGGCGGTGTGGACTTGTATGTCGGCGGCGTTGAGCACGCCGTGCTGCACTTGCTGTACTCGCGGTTCTGGCACAAGGTGCTGTATGACCTCGGCTACGTGTCCTCCTGCGAGCCGTACCATCGCCTCTTCAACCAGGGCTACATCCAGGCCTTCGCGTACACCGACGACCGTGGCGTGTACATCCCCGCTGCGGAGGTCGTCGAGCGCGACGGTTCCTTCTGGTGGGTCCCCAGCGACGGGCGGAACATGGACGGTGTTCAGACCAACGAACACGGCGAAATGCAGGTCCACCAGGAATACGGCAAGATGGGTAAGTCCCTGAAGAACGCCGTCTCCCCCGAGGACATTTGCGACAACTACGGCGCGGATACGCTGCGCATTTACGAAATGTCGATGGGCCCGCTGGATACATCTCGCCCCTGGGCGACGAAGGACGTCGTGGGTTCGCAGCGCTTCTTGCAGCGTCTGTGGCGGCTGGTTGTCGACGAATCCACCGGGGACCTCGTGGTAACTGATGCGACCCCCACCGACGACGATCGCCGCGCCCTTCACCGCACGATTGCCGCGGTCCGCGAGGACTACGCCCAGTTGATGGATAACACCGCGGTGGCGAAACTCATCGAGTACGTCAACTACGTGACCAAAACGTACGCGGGCGGCGCTCCCCGCGAGATCGTCGAACCGGCTGTGCTGCTCGTTGCCCCGCTGGCCCCGCACATCGCGGAGGAGCTGTGGTCGCGGTTGGGCCACACCGAGTCCTTGGCACACGGCCCCTTCCCGACCTTCGAGGAGAAGTGGCTTGTCGACGACACTGTCGAGATTCCTGTTCAGGTGCAGGGGAAGGTTCGTAGCCGTATTAATGTAGCGACGGACGCTTCGCGCGAAGATATTGAAGCTGCGGCACTTGATGACGCCAAGGTGAAAGAGCACGTGGGTGATCATGAGATTAAGAAAGTGATCGTTGTCCCTGGCCGTATGGTCAACGTGGTGATCTAGGCCCGACCCGGAACGGAAAACAGCATGTTTGGAAAATCAAAAAAATCCGGCTCGGGGTCAACCCCCGCTGCGGCCACGGTGAAGAAGGAACGCCCCTGGTATATCGAAATCCCGATCATTATCCTCTGCGCGCTCCTCGTGGCTGTGCTGTTCCAGGTCTTTATCGGGCGCGTCTACGTTATTCCCTCGGAATCCATGGAGCCGACGCTCAATGGGTGCACGGGCTGCAATAACGACCGCGTTTTCGTCAATAAGCTTGCCTACGATTTCAGTTCTCCCGAGCCGGGCGACGTCGTCGTGTTCCGAGGCCCCGAGTCTTGGGACGAAGGGGAGTTTGGTGAGAGCACGTCGGATGAGAGCAGCGGCTTCAGCAAGGTGTTGCGTACTGGTGCGTCGTATATCGGGCTGGCTACTCCCCCGGAGAATGACGTGGTCAAGCGGGTTATCGCGACGGGGGGGCAAACTGTTGAGTGCAAACCCGGAGACGACGGCATCAAGGTGAATGGGAAGACGATCGATTCGTCGTACACTCTGCAGCCCCCGCAGCGGGAGGTCGATACTGAGCATGGCTCAGAAGCGTGCGGTGGCGGGTACTTTGGCCCGATCACTGTGCCCGATGGGAATGTGTGGTTGATGGGCGATAACCGCACGAATTCTGCGGATTCTCGTTACCACATGGAGGATCAGTACCAGGGCACAGTGCCTGAGAAGAACATTATTGGCCGGGTGGATGCCCGTATTTTGCCGTTCAGTCGGATCGGTACCGTGGGGCACCCGGATATTCAGAAGGACTAACCGGTGCGCCTACCGCCCGGCGCGCCTACCGGTAATCAAGCCCGGCAATTGCCATCCACCCGGTACTGGTGATCCACCCGAGCGCGAAGGGAATAAGCACCCAACAAATGGCGAGCCATGGGCGCCAGCGGTCATACCGGGCCCACTTGATATAGGTGGTCCACACTCCCCCGAGCGCGCCGATGAGGGCGATCGCCCCCGGCACCACCGGGAAGAGAATTTCGTAGGTACGCGAACATATCCATGCCGACTCTCCTGCGTCGCAATCGGGGCCGCCCTGGTTATGGGAAATGAACAGGATGATCCCGGCTGCGAGCAGCGTAATCAGTGGCACCACGATGACATACACAATGGCCTGGTGAGTGGACCGCGTGTGTTGTTCGAGGCGCAGTAATGGGTCGAGTTCGTAATCCAGCTGGGATGGTTTGGATGGTGTGGAGTCTGCTTTATCGACGGTGACGTGCTGGTCGGGGTCATCGGAGCGGTGAGAATGAGATTTCCCGTGGCTATCCACTCGAACCTCCTCTACAGCGAAAATGTTGGTTTAGACGGGAACAATAACAGTGGGGACGGGCGAATTCCGCACAATCTGGTTTGTCGACGAACCAAGGAACGTATGCCCGAAGACGCCCAGCGTGGAACTGCCCACAACCAGGAGGTCCCCTTTCTTCCAATCTAGGTCGGTGATGGAATTTTCCCAGTCCTCGCCGGACCCGATAGCAAGGTCGACGCGGAGATCGTCGAAGCGCGCGAGGGCGCGTTCTTGTCCACGCTCAAGGATGCTTTGAGCCTGGTCACGCCATTGCCGGGTGGCCTCTTTGGCGTGCTTGTACGGGGTTTCGGTGGGGTACATCGACGGACCGTGAGGCGTGAATGCCACCAGGCGGAGGGGCACATCCCACCGGTGTGCGTAGTCGCACGCTTTCCGCAGCGCCTCTTGCGATTGTTCAGTATCGACGTAGGCGCAGTTGACCCGCGTGACGCCTTTCTTGGATGCGCGCAGGTCACGCGGGGCCAGCCCCAGGGACA
>NZ_JAUMTY010000030.1:18905-26151 GCF_030530965.1 Corynebacterium sp.
CGCGTGACGCCTTTCTTGGATGCGCGCAGGTCACGCGGGGCCAGCCCCAGGGACACAGGTGCGCAGTGAAGCAGAGCATCCGCTGTGGATCCGGCGACAAATCGGCCCTCGGGCGCAGAAGCGTGGGATCCGAGCAGAACAATCGTCGCATTGAAATCGTTGGCCGCCGCGCTAAGAGCGTCGGTTTCGGAGGTGGCGGTGACGAATTCAAAGGGGGTGGCATCCAGGGAATCGTCGGGAACTCGGGCCTCTTTGAGTGCCTCAAGAGCAGCGCGTTCGCACTTTTTCGTCTCTTTGCGGATCCAGCGTTGGTAGTCCTCCCCCAGTTCGTCGGGAGCGCCGGATGGCCATATCGATGGTAGGACGGTGACGGTCCGAATGACGGCCGGCGAGGTACGGGCGAACCATGCGGCGAATTCCTCGGCACTGGATTCGGTGGGATGGGGGCGTCGGGCGATGAGGATGCGAACCGGGGATTCGTTAGTCACGGTGGTGCTCCGTTGGTCGGAAGGCTGGGGTTGGGACGTGAGAAGGACGTGTGTTAGTCGTGTGCTGGGTGTTCGTCGTCGGGACCACCCTCATGATCATTAAGGATGCGCTCGAGGACGTCGGTAAGTTCGAGTGCTAGCTCTTTGCCGTCTTCAGTGTATTGAGCGATAAACCGCGCGAACTCAAGGTTGCGTTGTGAATTGACTCGCTCGAGCTCTTCCCTACCGTGGTCCGTCAGGGCGACGGTCACCCCGCGGCGGTCGTGTTTATCGCGCTCCCGAACAACAAGTCCGTCGAACTCGAGACGGTGAATCGCGTTCGATGCGGTGGGCATGCGGATGGACTCGAATTTGGCGATATCGCTGATCCGCATAGAACCGTGGTGTTCCAGCACGGAAAGTATGGAGATTTGGCTAGCGGTAAGAGCGGTGTGAACCGACTGACGGTAATAAATTAAGACGAGCCTGTTGAGAAGTGGTCGGAGCCGTGCCGCAATCTCTTCGATAGAAATGTCCTGGGAGGATTGTTTCGAGGATTGCGTGGTGGCGTGGTCAGAGGTGGCGTCGACCGGAGCGGCGTCGCCTGAATTTTCATTGATGGACTTGTCAGTTGAGGTCATTGTCACCAGGTGCGTTAGTCAGAAATGGACTCCTCCTATTATATGGTGATTCTCACCCGCGCTAAAGCTGCTTGCGTGCAGCGAAGGGTTATGCGAGCCGACGGATGCGGGGCTATACACGTGAGGCTATTGTGCCTATAGTGACCGGGGTGAGCTGGACAGAGACGAGGAATCATCAGCTTGATCGTCAACGGTTGCTGGCCGAATACCGCCGGGGAGAGATCTCTGCGGAGGAGTTGCGGCAGTCGTCGCGTCGGCTGATTGATGCCGCTGATTTTCATGGTGAACCACAAGATCGTCCGTGTCCGCTGTGTGGAAAAAGGACGTTAAAAAATGTCATCTGGATATTCGGCGACAACTTGGGGAAAATAGCAGGGACCGCGCGTAGTCGTCGAGAGGTTGAGGCCCTGGCGGAAACCTATGGTGACATTACCGCCCACATTGTGGAGGTATGCGTGCATTGCCGGTGGAACGTGCTGCTTCGTGAGATGCTTGTCCGCGTAGGAAGTGGTACGTCCAAACCTCGCGTAGAGGAGAAATAGGAATAGTGAGTAACAAACAACCACAAAGGCAGGCCAAGATGTCTACCTGGAAAAAGGTGCTGCTCTGGACAGGTGTGATCCTCCTTGTCCTCATTCTTGCGCCTGTTGCGGCATTCTTTTCCGCCTACGCGGTGACGAAGGTCCCGGAGCCTCAAGAGCTACAAACTAATCAGATTGCGACGATTTACGCGTCAGACTCCTCCACCCAGTTGGCACGCATCGTCCCGCCCGACGGTAACCGCACGGACATTGATCTCTCGGAGATCCCTCAACCGGTGCGCCAAGCCGTGCTGGCCGCGGAGGACCGTTCCTTCTATTCCAACCCCGGCTTCTCCGTTAAGGGTTTCGGACGCGCTGCGCTGGGGCTTGTGACGGGTAAGGAATCTTCTGGTGGTGGTTCCACGATCACCCAGCAGTATGTGAAGAACGCCCTGGTGGGCAACGAGCACTCCTACACGCGTAAGGCGAAGGAGCTCGTTATTTCCGCGAAGATGGCCCGCGAGTGGTCGAAAGATGAAATTCTCGGCGCGTATCTGAACACTATTTATTTTGGACGTAACGCGTACGGTATCGCCGCGGCGTCGAAGGCGTATTTCAACAAGGACGTGAAGGACCTTACGCCAGAGGAAGGCGCTGTGCTGGCTGCAGCCATCCAGCGTCCGTCGGAGTTGGATCCCTGGACTAACCGCCAGGCTGCTGAAGAGCGCTGGAATTACGTCATGGACGGTATGGCCGACATGGGTGCGATTAACGGTGAGGAGCGCGCTCAGGCCGCGTACCCCGAGGTCATCGACCCGAATACGATCGACACGGGCTCTGAAGTTGAGGGCACGAATGGCCTGATTAAGTCGCAGGTCATGTCCGAACTTGAGGCATCCGGCATTAGTGAGCAGGACGTCAACACCCAAGGTCTCAAGATCACGACGACGATTGACCCCAAGGTTCAGAAGTCTGTGACGGACACGGTGAAGAACCGCATGCAGGGCTACCCGGATGATTACCGCACCGCCGTGGTCTCGGTTGATCCCCGCAATGGCGCGGTGAAGGGATACTACGGTGGCGACGATCCTAATGGTTGGGACTTCGCAAACACCGGCCTCCAGACCGGTTCGACGTTCAAGATCTTCGGTTTGGCCGCGGGTCTGGAGCAAGGAATGTCGCTCTCCCGCGTGTACTCCTCTGCCCCAGTGACCATCAACAACCTGACCATTCAGAACTCTGAAGGCGAATCCTGTGGTTCCTGTAGTTTGGCCACGGCGCTGAAGATGTCGCTGAACACGAGCTTCGTGCGTATGCAGCATGATTTGAAGCATGGTGCGAAGGACACGGCCGATATGGCACACCGCCTGGGTATCCCCACCGAGGTCAATGGCGAAAAGACATTGCAGGAAAAGGATGGCCAGGTGTACGACGGCGTCATCTTGGGCCAGTACTTAACTCGCCCGATTGACATGGCGACGGGCTTGTCCACGCTGGCGGATAACGGTATGTACCACCAGACGCACTTTGTTCAGAAGGTGGAGACGTCGTCGGGCAAGGTGCTGCTGGACCGGTCCAATGTCGAGGGCGACCAGCGCCTTGATAAAGATGTCGCTAATAACGTCATTTCCGCGATGGAACCGATTGCGTCGTATTCGCGTAACCACGGTCTGGCTGGTGGCCGGACTTCCGCGGCGAAGTCAGGTACGGCTCAGTTGGGCGATACCGGCAATAACAAGGACGCCTGGTTTGTTGGTGCAACCCCGCAATTAGCGACGGCGGTCTGGGTCGGCACGAACGACGGCCAGCCCATTTTCTACTCGGGCCGCCCGATGTATGGTGCTGGACTCCCCGCCGACATTTGGAAACAGACCATGGATAGTGCTTTGCAGGGCGAAGACTACATGGCCTTTGGTGATTCGGGTTCGTCGGGCTCGAAGCAGGCGAATACGAACTCGGGTGGGTCGAAGAAGACCTATACCCAAACGACGACGGTCCAACAGCAGCAGCCGCAGCGTACTCGCGCACCCCAGACGCAGGCGCCACAGCAGCAGTACGCGCCCGAGACGCAGGAGACTCCCGCCCCGACGCCGCAAGCGCCCGACAATGGCGGTCTGAACATTCCGACGCGGACGCAGGAAATTGTCCCCGGTGTGGAGGTTCCCGTTCCGGACTTGGGTAATAACGATCAGCCAGCTCCGTAGTTCATCGACGAGTCGGCCCGTACAGAGTGAAGAAGGACATAGTGGCGTTGGGTGCAGGTAGAGGAATAGAACAGCAGGACACCGACGTGTTGAGGGTTCAGCCGAGCCTGACGGAGCCCGCAGCTCAACGGTGGACTCATTTCCTTGGGGGGCCTATTGCGCGCCACGGTCTCGTCGGGCGAGCGGTGTGGGCCACTCCCCTCCGCGTCCTGATGGGCTTGGCCTTGGGCATGATGTCACTGGGTTGGCTGTCGAAGGCGAATTGTCTTCGTGGCGACGGTGACGGTGTGAATTGGACCGCGAACCGTCAGTACATCTCGGGGTGTTACGCGGATTCCATTCCGCTGTACAGCATTGAAGGCCTAAAGGACGGGCACTTTCCGTATGTCTACTCCTGGGCCGGTGATGGTGGCACCCGCCATATGGAGTACCCGGTTCTCACCGGTCTGTACCAGTGGTTATGCGCCCAGTTAGCGGCTCCCTTGCACTGGCTTGCTGACCTCGTCGGATGGTCTGTACCCCGCGTCGATTTCTATTTCGGTGTGAACGCTGTGTTCCTCGCGATTGCGTGGATCGGGACGCTGTGGTTCACCTACCAGTTGGCCGGTCACCGCGTGTGGGACGTCATTTTGGTTGCTGCCAGCCCCATCGTGGGTGTGCACATCTTCACCAACTTCGACTCTTTAGCGACAGTGTGCGCGATGGGTGCCATTTTCCTGTGGACCCGGAAGAAGTACGCGGGAGCTGGGGTGCTCATTGGTTTAGGCACGGCCGCGAAGCTCTGGCCAGCGTATATCCTGGGTGCTTTCCTGGTTCTGGTCATCCGTCACCGATGGCGGGAGCGCACAGAGTTCATCAACACTGTGGTCTCGGCAGTGGTCACCTGGCTTGTGGTGAATATCCCGATCATGATCGCCTCGCCTGCTGGATGGGCGGAATTCTTCACCCGGAATGGGAAACGGGCAGCTGAAGATTCGACGATCTACAGCGTGCTTTCATGGCTGACTGGCTTTAGTTACTCCACCACTGTCCCGGTGAAGGCGCAGTCGATCATCTCATTCGTGCTGTTTGGGCTGTGTTGCGTCGGAATTTTGATTCTCGGGCTGAAGGTGAAACGTGAGCCTGCAGTGTGGGAACTGTCGTTGTTGATCATCGCCGCGTTTGTGCTGACCAGTAAGGTGTGGAGCCCGCAATACTCGTTGTGGCTTGTGCCCCTCGTCGCGTTGTCTCTCCCCCGCTGGCGTCTGGTATTCGCTTGGATGTGGGTGGAAGCTATTTACTGGTTCGTGCGCATGTGGTGGTTTACCGGGGCGGACAATAAAGGCGCTCCGGACTGGCTTTTCAACTCCTTCGTGATCGCGCGGGATGCGCTTGTTGTGGCCATCCTTGTGCTGGTGATCCAGCAGATGCGTGGCACGCGTCCCGACGCTCCACGAACGATGGTCCAGGCGGAGGTTCCTGGGCAGGAGGAAACGGATGTGGTGGCGTCGCGGCGCAGTCCGTCGTCGGCAATGAGTAGCCGGGCGGTAACTAGTGATGCGGTAACGAGCCGTGCGGGCGTCGTCGGTACGCGATCAAATGTGGGGACTACAGCATGACTCCTCAAGTGACGTTGACGATCATTAGCGTTTTTATCGGGTTCTTCTTATTCACCGCGTCGTTTGCCAGTTTCATGTACAAGAAGCCGGCCAAGGTGACGTGGTGGCTCTTCGGGATCGCCGTTTTCTTCATCACTGTTGTGCCGGTGACAGTTGCGGTGTTTTGGGCAACGCTCATGAATTAGCCGGGTTGCTCATCATCTTGCCAACTGGCCGTGTTTTCATGTGGCTCTTTTTATGTGATCCCGGTTTTGCCTCTGGCCAGCGGTTTGGTAGTCTCGGGGGGTTGCTTGACGCAACGAACCCTCCTGTCGCGCTAACGATGGCGCGGCCGAAATACGACTAGACCATAGGAGGTGATGAGGTCCGTGCGTCACTACGAAATCATGATCATTCTCGATCCCGCGCAGGATGAGCGCACTGTAGCCCCGTCCCTGGATAAGTATCTCGATGTTGTCCGCAAAGAGAAGGGCAACGTTGACAAGGTTGATATTTGGGGCAAGCGCCGTTTGGCCTATCCCATTCAGAAGAAAGAGGAAGGCATCTACGTTGTCGTGGACTTCACCTGTGAGTCCGCAACTGTGCTGGAAGTCGACCGTCTGCTCAACCTGAATGATTCGGTGTTGCGTACGAAAGTTCTGCGGACCGACGCCTAAAAAGGCACACTGGTAGAAACACCAGTGTCAGGTTTTATCTGACCATCAAACCGGTTGTCCTGCAGAGAGAGGATTCATCATGGCACAAGGAGAGACACCTATTACGGTCGTCGGCAATCTTGTTGCTGACCCAGAACTTCGTTACACCCCGTCGGGTGCTGCTGTGGCAAATTTCCGTGTGGCATCGACGCCACGCCGATACGATTCCCAAACCAACCAGTGGGTTGATGGGGATGCGATGTTCCTCACCTGCAATGTGTGGCGCCAGGCCGCCGAGAACGCTGCCGAATCGTTAAAAAAAGGCATGCGCGTGATCGTCAATGGCCGCTTGCGCCAACGGAGTTTTGAGACTCGGGACGGCGAACAGCGTCGCGTGTTTGAAATCGAGGTCGACGAGGTCGGCCCGTCGTTGAAGTACGCCACGGCAAACGTCGAAAAGACGAGTGGCGGAGGCAACGGCTTCAACCAAGGCGGCGGTGGCTTCGGTGGAAACCGAGGCGGAGGCTTTAACTCCAATCGCGGCCAGCAGTCTCAAGGCAACCAGGGCTTCGGCGGTTCCGGAGGGAACTCGGGCGCGGATCAGGATCCGTGGAATTCCGCTCCCAGCCAGGGCTCCAGCCAAGGGTTTGGTGGGGCAGATGATGAGCCACCCTTCTAACTAATCAACGTAAGAAAGGCTAGGGATCATGAAGCTGATCCTCACCGCCGCCATTGACAATCTCGGTGTTCCTGGTGACATCGTCGAGGTCAAGGCCGGCTATGGAAGAAACTACCTGCTCCCGCGCGGGTACGCGGTCCCCGCTACTCGTGGCGCCGAGAAGCAGGTTCAGGATTTGAAGCGTGCGCAGGAAGCGCGTGCTATTCGCGACGCCGATCGCGCTCGCGAGGTCAAAGAGCAGTTGGCAAACCTGGAAGGCGTTTCTGTCGCCGTCCGCACTGCCAACAATGGCAAGCTGTTCGGGTCTGTTAAGCCTAACGACGTTGCTCAGGCCGTCGTAGCTGCTGGTGGTCCGGAGCTGGATAAGCACAGCATTGACATGACCAAGGGTTTTGTGAAGTCGACGGGTAAGTACTCGGTGGACGTTAAGCTCCACGAGGATATCCACGGCACCATTAACTTCGAGGTCGTATCCCAGTAGTTTCTGGTTTTACACTTTTT
>NZ_JAUMTY010000031.1 GCF_030530965.1 Corynebacterium sp.
AGGTGGAGCACTTCTTCGTCCACTACAAGGACCTGGAGCCGAACAAGGAAGTCAGCGGCTCTGGCTGGGGCGATAAGGAAGAAGCCGAGCGCATCCTGCAGGAAGCTAAGGATCGCTACGAGGACTAATAGCGTCCTTTCACATCGGGGGGCTCCCTTGGGGGGATTAGTAACCTGACGAGCCAGCGGGGGGATTAATCCGGTTGCCCGTGTCTGGGTCGAAGGAGTGGGTTCGTGTTGCGCGAACAGTGATCACGGACCCGACGGCTACATCGGCAGCCGTAACCTGGCCGTTATTATGGACGACGTCCGACGTGGCGTGGTTCCGCCCACTCCCTGCGACACTATCTCGTGGGAGGAGCACGGCGAGCGCGTCTCTGCCCGTCATCGGGTTGATCTGGACGCCACCTTGGGGCCCTTGGGAGACCGTCGGCGTGCCGTAGGCAAATGATTGCGCACCCAATTCCTCGATGTGCGTGACAGTGAGGTCGAGCACCGGCGCATCACTTCCCGCACCCGTATTCTGCGCAGCGGCCTCCCCCGTCGTCGTTTCCGTGTTGTTTCCGGATGCCACCGATAGAACCTCCCAGTCCTCCGGGCGCACGCCCATAATCGGCCCACCGTCAATGGTGAACAGGCCCATCGTCGGCGATCCAATAAACGACGCCACAAACGTGTTCGCCGGATTCTGATAAACATCGCGAGGCGAGTCAACCTGCTGTAACACGCCGTCCTTCAGCACGGCCACACGGTCACCCATGGTCATCGCCTCAACCTGGTCGTGCGTCACATACACGGTGGTTGTCCGCAGCTTTTTCTGCAGAGAAAGAATCTGTGACCGCGTCGAGACCCTAAGTTTCGCATCGAGGTTGGACAGCGGTTCATCCATGCAGAACACCGCGGGGTCCCGGACGATCGCTCGCCCCATCGCGACACGTTGCCGCTGCCCACCCGACAATGCTGCAGGTTTGCGGTCAAGTAGATCAGTAAGCTCCAGCATCGCCGCAGCCTCATGGACACGCCGCCGCGTCTCCTTCTTCCCCATCCCACGGTTGCGAAGAGCAAAGCTCATATTCCCCTCAACTGTCATGTTGGGGTACAGCGCGTAATTCTGAAACACCATCGCCACGTCGCGCTCGCGCGGGGGCACACCCGTCGCGTCCCTGTCGCCAATAAAAATTGGCCCCTCATCAGCAGGTTCCAGGCCCGCGAGCATGCGCAAACTCGTGGATTTGCCGCAGCCGGACGGCCCCACGACAACTAAGAATTCACCATCCGCGATATCTAAGTTCAGATTATCGACGGCTTTACGGTCACCATAGATCCGGGAGACATTATTAAAACGTATCGACGCCATTCTTGTGCTCTTTCTTTTCTGCAGTTACGTTCTGTGAACAATTACGTGGTCAACAGGGTGATGGCTGAAAACGGTGCTATGAAAACCCATCACGACGGCATTTTCGGTTTAATTTGCGTCTCATAGGCCCTGCTGATTTCCTTATCAACCTTTTTCATCGTGGACCGTATATCGGCGTTATTCGTGAGGATCGATTCGAAAGCGCCACCAATAACCTGGTCTGCGCCAGGAACGAAAACGCGCGCTGGATCTTGAATGCGCGTATGCGGGAGCTGATCGATCGCAGTCTGATAATTGGGGTGTTCGTCCAAGAATGTCTTCATTTCCGGATCAGCCGACGCATCTTTTCGTACCGGCATATACCCCACTTCCCTCGACCAGAAGCATGTATTAGCCGTGTTCGTGATGTAGTTGATAAACGTTGCCGCGTTTTTCTTCCGTTTGTCAGAAATGATGGCCGGAATAGCTAGCCCTGCCCCACCCGTTGGGCATCCGCCTGTTCCCCGAGGATTAGGCAATGCCGCCGTCCCTACCGGGAATGAGGCGTTAGATACAATCCCGTTCAAATCTCCCGTCGACGCAATCACCGAGGCATATAATCCAGCCGAGAAATCATTGGCCAGCGATTGAGAAATAGCAGCGTATCCATCACTCGACACGGTACGTTTGAGCCATTCCACCGCCGCGATTGTTTCGTCGGATGTGAAAGTAAAATCCCACTCTTTCGAGTACGCCCCGCCTTTTGTCCACAAAGGGCCCTCAAACGTCCACGACAAATAATCGACGGCGTTGCCCCACCCGTGCCCTTTCTGCCGATCTGTCTGTAAACGCGGCCCCCACTCATCCATTTCATCCCACGATTCGGGCCCGCGGTCGGGAAGGCCTGCTCTTTTCCACGCGTCTTTGTTGTAAAAGAACAACGGCGTCGAACGAGCAAAGGGAAGCGCGAAATGCTTACCATTGAATGCATAGTCCTCATAAAGAGATGTCACATATGTCGACGTATCCAGACCCACTTCGGACGCCACATCCTCAATTGGCGTGATCTGCTCATTCAGCGCAAAGTTGAACCACCACACATCCGAGAGCATGACGATATCGGGAACGGTTCGTCCCGTCAGCGCCGCATTAAACTTCTGGGCGCATTCTTCGTAATTCTTCCCTGCATCAATGAGATTGACCGTGAGGTCCGGATGATCCTTTTCAAATCGGCGGATCAATTCTTGTTCAACGGGCTTTGATTGTCCCGGGTGCGACGACCACCAGGTGATCGTGTTGTCATCCTGGTGCGCCTGACCTCCCGGGGAGAATCGTGTCCCCGCGCATCCGCTCAAGGCCGTCGCCGCCAAGGCGGTGCCTGCAAGCCCCAAGAAAGAACGACGCGATATGCCAGCGCGCTGTAAATCCGAGCGCTGTGAATCTGGGCGCTGTGAATCCGAGCGTTGTCCCCAATCCGAAATTTTCATTAGCCTTTCACTGCCCCCGTCGTTAAGCCTTTAATCATGTACTTCTGTAGGAAAATGAAGAGGAGCAATATCGGGACCATGGTGAGCAGAGTCGCCGCCATCACGGGCCCCCAGTTCGTCACCCCATCTGAGTTTTGGAGTAGGGCCAGGCCAACGGGCAGCGGCGCCACTTTGTCGGTATCTGCCATGACATAGGGCCACAAGTATTGGTTCCATTCGTTGACCACGGTGATCATGGCGAATGCCACCAATGTGGGGCCGGACACCGGGAGGAGTACCCGGAAGAGCAATTGCATGGGTCCAGCGCCATCCATCCGCGCCGCCTCAATGAGCTCTTTTGGCAGGCTCATGAAATGGTTACGCATTAAGAACGTTCCAAATGCGATTCCGGCGAGCGGGATAATGATGCCTTGGAAAGTGTTTCTCCACCCCAGACCAGCTATCAATGCATAGTTAGAGATCACGGTGATTTCACTAGGAACCATGAGGGCAGAAATGATGATGATAAAAATCAGATTGCGCCCAGGGAATCGGAGAATAGCGAGTGCATACGCACTCAAAACCCCCAGCGTAATTTTTACTGTGCACAAAATGACCGTGATGATGAGCGAGTTTCGCAGGTAATGCCAAAAGGGCACCCGCTGTGTTGCTTCATCATAATTTTGTGGGTGCATGTGGTGGGGATACCACGTCACCGGGTTGGTGTAGATCTCTGGATGCGTTTTCAATGATCCGCTGAGAGTCCAATATAAGGGCAGCCCGATAAGCAAAAGGATAAAAATCATTCCGGCATAGCCCACGGCTTTCTTTCCCATGTCACCTCTTCCTGTCTTGTTATGGCTCTTGTTATGGCCAGATGTATGGCTTTCCTTTACAGTCACCGTCTTTATCTCCCGTTATCCATTTGCCGGTCCATATAGCGAACCTGAACAAGAGTGAGGCACAACAGGATGAGGAAAAGGATGGTGGCGACGGTGGCTCCGTACCCCGCCCGGAAATTTGTAAATGTTTCTTGGTAGACCTGGTACACCAACGTGGTCGTACCCGTTGTTTGCGGGCCACCCCGGGTCATCACTGAAATGATGTCGAAGACTTGGACTGAGTTGAGCGTCACGGTGATCGATAAGAAAAAGGTGCTCGGACGCAGCTGAGGAAGAATGACCTTCCATAATCTGGTCCACGGTCCGGCACCGTCGATGGCCGCTGCTTCATCCAGTTCTTTATTCACGCCCTGCAATGCGGCGAGATAAATGACGAATGTGTATCCCAGGTTCTTCCAGATAAAGGTGAAGGTCACCATAAAAAGGGCCCATGCTGGCTCCGAGTAGAAGTTGGGCACGGGGATGTGAAAACGGCTGAGAATGTCTTGGATCAGCCCAAAGTGAGGGTCGAAAATGAACTGAAAGGCAACCCCAATGGCAGCCCCGGATAATGCGAAGGGAGCAAAAGCAATAGACCGGACAGCATTACGACCAAACAACTTTTGATCCAATATCAAAGCAAGAATAAGGCCTAAGGCCATGGAGCCGATCACGGCAAAGCCGGTAAACACAAGGGTGTTGAGAACAATGGTTCGGGTGTCATCCCGAGTAAGCCATTCCTTGTAGTTATCGAGACCCACAAATGTCGCCGAAGGCGACGAAATATTCCACCGAAAGAATGACAAACGGATGTTGTCTATTAACGGCCGATACGTGAATACAGTCAGCAGCAGGAGATTAGGAAAAAGCAATGCTGCAGCTAGCAGTGCTTCTTTCCGTTGAGCCCGCTTCGTGTCTGGTGCGTGAGTTGATTGACTATCGAGCACCCCCGCAGGCTAGCTCTCCTAACCAATATTCCCGTGACCTTAGAGTAAATCGTCGACAACGTTTAGGTGAACAAACAGAAAACACCCACGCCCTTCCGTTTAGGGGAGCCTAGGTTTAGGATTTAAGTATGTTCTCTCGTTCACGCTCCCCACTAGTACTTATTGCCAGTTCTACCGCCCTCACCGCGGCTCTCGCAGTGGGTGTGCCAGCACTAACGGCACCGGCGCCCGCAACAGCGGCACCGAGCATCCCGGATAATCTCCCCGTCTTCCCTCAGGTCCAGGAGAATCCATCCATCACCGTCACCTTTGAAGATGGAACTCCCGCCGAAGGTGCAACCGTGCACCGTGGCGATGTCCTCCTGGTCCACGGTTCCGGGTTCTCCCCGCAGGCCAATAAGGGTGGCTTCCCACTTCCGGTACCTCCGGGCACGTCCAACGGCGTATTCGTTCTCTACAGCGGATTCCCCGATCAGTGGAAGCCCAGTGAAAACGCCGATTCCTCCACCCGCAAGCACCCCCACGATCGGATGGCGTGGGTCATGCCCAAGGGAACACTGGACGCAATTCCGCAGCAGCCGATTGACATGCACCGTTCCATCGCTCGCCAGGCTCAACCCATGAACGACGACGGCACCTTCACCGCTCGTATCGTCGTCGATCCCCCTGAGCAGACACCCGGTACCAACTTCGGCGTGTACACCTACGCCGGCGGCGGATCCGTCAACCCTGCCGAGGAGCTCTACGTTCCTATCAACTACTCCCCCGAGCCTGGCCCGAACACTCCGCCAGCCCCCACGGAGGACCTCGTCGTTAAGGCGAACGAGCTTTTCGCAGCGACGAAGCTGGCGCAGGGTGGCGTCAACCCCAAGGATGGTGCGGCCAAGCAGGACGATGCCCAGACGGTGTCGTTTAGCCGCGACCGTGCCGCCGAAGAAGCCGCCAACGATGGCATCCGTCGTTACAAAGGTTCCGTCACGGGGTCCGCACGGTTCAATGTTGTTGAGCTGACCGTCGCTAATCCGTGGATTATTACGCTGCCTAATGGCACCGAGATCCTGACTGCGGAGACATCGGACGGTAACGTGGGGCCAGACTCGTTGACTCGACGCCCCATCGGTATCTTGTCGCCCGCCAATGAGAATGGTGCGAAGACCTATGGTATCGGGCCACTGCAGTACGGCGAGTTGACCGAGCAGCAGTAAGACCGCGCCGGTAATTGCACCGGCAAGTACGCCGAGTACGCCGAGATCGAACGCCATATACCCAACAAGGAGCAGATTTATGGAAAGTGTGACAGTCCACGACATTCCCGACGGCGCGCAATTCGTTGACGTCCGCGAGGCAGATGAATATGCCGACGGCCATGCCGCGGGTGCTATCAACATTCCGCTCAGCGAATTAATGGGTCGCTACCAAGAACTGGACTTCGATCAACCGGCGTACATTATCTGCCTCTCCGGAGGACGCTCCACCCGGGCCTGCCAGTTCCTGGAGCAAAACGGCCTCGACGTCATCAACGTGAAGGACGGCACCCTGGCCTGGCGCGAAGCTAATCTCCCCATGGAAACGGGATCCGGAGACTAAGCTCCGGCGACGGCTAAGTCCAGCGGCTAGGCCCGCACCAGGTTCCGGCAACTCTCGTAAACCCCGGTTGAACACGACAAACTCAGTGGAGTTGTGCTCGGCGCCGGGGTTTTCGTCGTCAATAACTGTCATTGAATAACTACGCTGTCGTAACCAATACACTTAGTCAATACGCAATGGTCGAAGACGATAACGACATCATTTTTGTGGGAAATATCAATTGTTTTTAATACCCCACTTTCGGCTAAGATCAGCAATATGGCGAAGTCGAGCAAGAAAAAGAAATCTGGTCATAAGCCAGATAAATCAAACAAGGATGAGAATAAGGCTGCCCAAGGTGCAGATGGCACCGAAACCGCGCCAGCTACGCTCACCTCGGAAGTCGAAGACTCGCTTTTTTACCAGGTGTACCAGCTGAACAAAATGTTCAGAGAGGTCGCCGATAACACCCTCAATGAATTCGAACTCTCCCAACGCGCGTACTGGCTTCTTGAATGTGTCCGACGCGACAAGGGCTATTCCCAAAGTGAGCTCGGAGAACTCCTCGGCGTTGACCGTTCCGACATGGTCCGCCTCATCGATTCATTAGAGGAAGACAACCTGCTCCAGCGGGTACGCTCAACAGAAGACCGTCGAAAACAACTTATTACGATTACGCCAGACGGTATTACTGTTCGACACAAGATACGTCACGCGCTGACCGACGCCGAAAATGATCTGCTCGACGAACTCAACGACAAGCAGAGCAACCGCCTACGGAAATACACCAGCAAGCTAACCACGGGAGTGTCATTGTGAATTCGCGGAGAGTGTTGGGGAACCATTCGCTCGCTTCACAACCCCACACTCTCACACGGATTTTTGCTGATCAGGCCGACGCCACTCCCGATGCCCTCGCCATCGACACGGGCACCCAAACCATCACATACGCTCGTCTCTCGCAGCGGTACCACGAGATTGCCGACGAACTACGCACTGCCGCCGGACGTGGCGACCGCGTCGGCATCGCCATTGCCGACCCTATCGAGTACTACGCTGCCCTCCTTGCGACCATGTCTATCGGCGCAGCGTACGTCCCTGTTTCGGCGACTTCCGCACACGGTCGCGACGCAAATCAAGGCGGCACTGAGCCATCTGTGGACCACCCTGGAAACAACGGAAGCCACCAGTCTCAGGCCCGCGGCGGAACGGTCCCCTACTCAGCGTTGACCTCGCGCCCGCGCGCCATCCCCCGGTCACCCGAACCAGCCTCCGGATATTCACTCGCGGAGGTCAGCGCCGGGCTCCGACTCACCGCCGCCGTGACGGACTCGGGCGTTCAATCTCTCCGGCCGGCAACGCGCCAGGCCCACAAGCCATCACCCTCCGACGCTGCCGCTGTGTTCTTCGGCCGTCGATCATTGGTGCTCCCCCATCGTTGCGCCACCGCCGGGATCAGCGCCGAAACACACCTTTTTGTTCCCGACGATCCCATCGGGGCAGGCGACCGCATCGGCTCGATCGCGTCCCACACGGATCCACGCAGCGTCGAAGAAATGTGGCTGGCCTGGTCCACCGGCGCGTGCCTCGTGCCCTACACGAATGACGCTGCACACGGGTCCGCCCCGACGACCATTGACCGCTGGATCGCAGACCGCAGTATCTCTGTCATTTCGACAACACCGAGCGACGTGTTGTCCTGGCACACCGACCCCACCGCGTTACGCCTCCTCATCCTGGGCGGGGAGCCCTGCCCGGCTGACATCACGCGCGTCATGGCCGGACGCGAAGTGTGGAATACGTATCGCACTGAAGCAACCGGGGTCACGTCGGCAGCCAAAATAACCCCGGAGACTCCCCTATCGCTCATGGGGCAGCCGCTGGCCGGGTGGGAAGCGACCGTCATCGACGAAGTGGGGCACCCCGTCGAGCCCGGGCGGGCCGGCGAACTAGTCATCAGCGGTGTTGGGCTCGCCCACTACTTCGATCTCATCCACGACGCGGAGACCTTCGCGCCCGTCTCGCAATTCGGGTGGAACCGCGCGTACAGGACCGGCGACCTCGTCACTGTCGGCGAGGACGGTCTGCATTTCGTGCGACATATCGACGAGCAGGCGCGCATCAGCGGGCATCGCGTGGATCTCATCCATGTCGACGCTGTTCTCCACGACCTGCCAGGTGCCGACGACACCACAGCAGCGCTCACGACGTCGACACACGGGCCGAAGCTGCTGGGGTACGTCCAAAGTAAGAGCCTGACGGAAAAATCGGCGCAAACGTATCTGGCCCGGCGCGTGCCACGGGCGTTGATGCCATCTATTCACGTTGTGAATGCGCTGCCCCACCAGCCGGAGACCTCTGATCAGCCGACGTCATCTGGGCAAACGTCTTCTGAGCATGAGTCGCAGAGCTCCAGCCAGAAGGTCGCCGATACGTCGACACCCCCGACCACGCCTCCGCGGGAAAGCTCCACTACTGCGATCGTGCCGGCTACACAGGGCTCGTCGTCGCAACGAAAAATGAGCTTCCGCGCTGGATGGCGGAAGCTCATGGCAACGATCGGTCGCTGGTTCAGAGGGAACTAATCACCAGAAACTCATCACCGGGGACTAGTCACCGATTTGGTCGCGGCCGCGCTTGACAATCTTCGGATCGGGCTGGCCGACAATGTCGTAGTCCTTATCCGTGTACTCGAACTTTGAGAGCACGTAGCGCATCGCGTTGATACGCGCGCGCTTCTTGTCGTTGGATTTAATCGTGATCCACGGCGACTCATTCGTATCCGTGTAGCGGAACTGCTCTTCCTTGGCCCGCGTGTAATCGTCCCACTTATCCAGGGACGCCAAGTCCATTGGCGAGAGCTTCCACTGCCGCACGGGGTCAACCTGGCGGATGGCGAAGCGGGTGCGCTGCTCTTTCTGTGTCACCGAGAACCACAGCTTGGTCAAGCTAATTCCGGACCCCATAATCATGTTTTCCAGCATGGGGACCTCGCGCAAGAACTCCGCATGCTGCGATTCTGTACAGAACCCCATCACGCGCTCGACGCCGGACCTGTTGTACCAGGAGCGGTCGAAGAACACGATTTCGCCAGCCGCGGGATAGTGCTCGATGTAGCGCTGGAAGTACCAGGACGTGGATTCACGCGGCGACGGTTTTTCCAAAGCGACGGTTCGCGCACCACGGGGATTCAAGTGCTCATTGAAGCGCTTAATCGTGCCACCCTTACCTGCGGCGTCACGCCCTTCGAAGAGAATGATGTGCTTTTGGCCCGTGTCCTTCGTCCAGTTCTGCCATTTCAGCAGCTCGATCTGGAGGGCGCGCTTAATATGCTCGTATTCCTTACGAGTCATGCGCTCGTCGTAGGGGTAGTTTTCACGCCATGTATCTACACGATGCCCATCGGGGGTAATGAGTACTGGGTCATCTTCATCGGAGTCATCGACGATATAGCCTTCGGTATCAGCAAGGTCGACGACGTGGAACTCCTCATCGTTCGAGGTTTTTCCCTCCTTAGCACCGTCCTCGGCGCTAATGGTGTCCTTTTTCCGATCGTCTTCATCAGCCATATTCAAAGTCTATGACGAACGGGCGTTGAACCGGGCATCAACTAGGCAGGTCGGGGGGTTAATGTGGGGGTTATCTCCCCCACACCGCCGCTATTCGGCACGAATCACCAGACCCAACCGACATAACAAAAACAGACCGCTCCGAGTTCGGAACAGTCTGTCAGTGTTTGTCAGGCGTCATGGTCATTGGCCACGCGGTTAGAAAACCCGCGGGCTAATAAACACGGGCCAATAACTCAGCCTCTATGTGGTTCTATTTAGAAGCCACCCATGCCGGCCATCTCATCGGCACCCGGTGCAGCCGGAGCAGCAGGCTCAGGCTTGTCCGCAACGACGGCCTCCGTCGTCAAGAACAGGGATGCGATGGAGGATGCGTTCTGCAGTGCGGAACGCGTCACCTTCACCGGATCGTTAATGCCAGCGTCCATCAGGTTGACGTACTCGCCGGTAGCTGCGTTCAAACCGAAGCCTTCGTCGAGGTTAGCAACCTTGTCTGCAACGACGCCGGGCTCGAAGCCAGCGTTGACAGCGATCTGCTTCAACGGAGCTTCCAGGGCGGCACGGAGGATGCGAACACCGATGGCTTCGTCGCCAGCGAATCCGAGGTCATCATCCAAAACGGAGGATGCCTGCAGCAGTGCGGATCCACCACCAGCAACAATGCCTTCCTCGGCGGCAGCCTTAGCGTTGCGCACAGCGTCCTCGATGCGGTGCTTACGCTCCTTCAGCTCAACCTCGGTTGCGGCACCAACCTTCAAGACAGCAACGCCACCGGCCAGTTTGGCCAAGCGCTCCTGCAGCTTCTCGCGGTCGTAGTCCGAGTCGGAGTTCTCGATCTCTGCCCGGATCTGCTTGACGCGGCCTTCGATCTGCTCGGAGGAGCCAGCGCCCTCAACGATGGTGGTCTCGTCCTTCGTGACGACGACCTTGCGGGCACGGCCCAGCATCGGGAGGTCAGCATTCTCCAGGGTGAGGCCAACTTCTTCGGAGATAACCTGGCCGCCGGTCAAAATGGCCATATCCTGCAGCTGAGCCTTGCGGCGGTCACCGAAGCCCGGAGCCTTCACAGCAACAGACTTGAAGGTTCCACGAATCTTGTTCACAACGAGGGTGGACAGAGCCTCGCCCTCGACGTCCTCAGCGACGATCAGCAACGGCTTGCCGGACTGCATGACCTTTTCAAGCAGCGGGAGGAGGTCTTTCACATTCCCGATCTTGGAGGACACGAGCAGGATGTAGGGATCCTCAAGAACGGCTTCCTGGCGCTCCATGTCGGTAGCGAAGTAGCCGGAGATGTAGCCCTTGTCGAAGCGCATACCTTCGGTGACTTCGAGGTCAACGCCAAAGGTGTTGGACTCTTCAACGGTGATAACGCCGTCTTTGTTGAGCTTGCCGTCGCCCACCTTGTACATGGCCTTGGCGATCAGCTCACCAATGGTCTGGTCGGCGGCAGAAATGCCAGCGGTGGCGGCGATTTCTTCCTCAGTTTCAATGTCCTTAGCGGAATCCAGCAGCTGCTTGGTCACAGCCTTGGTAGCAGCCTGGATACCGCGCTTAATGCCCATCGGGTTGGAGCCCGCAGCGACGTTGCGCAGGCCCTCACGGACGAGCGACTGTGCCAGAACGGTCGCTGTCGTGGTTCCGTCGCCGGCGACGTCGTCGGTCTTCTTCGCAACCTCTTTAACGAGCTCCGCACCGATCTTTTCGTACGGATCCTCAAGTTCGATTTCGCGGGCGATAGTCACACCATCGTTGGTGATCGTGGGAGCGCCCCACTTCTTTTCTAGGACGACGTTGCGGCCCTTTGGCCCTAACGTCACCTTGACTGCATCAGCAAGGGTGTTGAGTCCCTTTTCCAATCCGCGGCGAGCTTCCTCGTCGAAAGCAATGATCTTGGCCATGAGGCTTTCCGATCCTCCGTTTATGTTGACGACACACGATCCGGCAGCGGCGCCCGCGACGGCACGAGAAATATGTGTCTTCTATTTCTCTCACCACAGCCGGTGAACATTTGTTGTAACTCTCTGGCACTCACAGTCCCGGAGTGCTAACTCTTGTTTAGCAGTCTCGGGCTTAGAGTGCAAGGTTTCTGGTGGAGATGGTTACATGCTGCATGGTCACATGCCGACGCTACCCCTCCCCTCGAGGGCGCTACCCTAGGGAGCATGACTCACGACGCTGCAGACAGCAAAGACACACACTCGACGGATACAGCGAGCATCTATTCCCCCGAGGAAGCCACCCGCTACGTCACCTCACGAATGGACGACGTTCGCTCGTGGTTAACCGAGCTCGTGGGCTGCGCTTCTGTCCACGACTTCGCCGGCCTCGAGGAGGAAACAACCCGCGCCGCTAACTGGGTGGTCGACGCGTTTACGGCCGCCGGCATCCCCGTCGAAAAGCACAAAACTGCCGACGGTTCCACTGCCGTGATTGGCTTGCGTCAGCCCAGCGACGGCATGCCGACCGTCATGCTGTACTCGCATTATGACGTCCAGCCGGCCACGGATACCGACGCGTGGGATTCCGACCCGTGGGCCCTCACCGAACGCAATGGGCGGTGGTACGGGCGCGGTACCGCGGATTGCAAGGGCAATGTTGTGATGCACCTCGCCGCCTTGCACGGACTCAAGGAGTGGGAGGAACTACACCCGGAGGCCCCGAAGCTTGGCATCCGTGTTGTTGTCGAGGGGTCCGAGGAGCGCGGCGGTGCCGGATTAGACGCACTATTAGAGGAGCGCCCCGAGCTTTTCTCTGCCGACGACATCCTGATCGCCGATTCCGGTTCCGATCGTGTTGGCGAGCCCGCACTGTGCACGTCGTTACGTGGTAGTGCCGGGGTAAAAGTTACTTTGCAAACGCTGGAAGGACCGGTTCACTCGGGACAATTCGGCGGGGCTGCACCCGATGCTCTTCTGGCGATGATCCACCTTCTCGGCACGCTGCACGATGAGAATGGGCTGCTCACTGTCGACGGTTTGGACACCTCAGGTCATTGGGATGGTAACCAAGCCGATCCAGAAAATTTCCGTAAAGACGCGTCGGTGCTGGAGGGCGTCGAGCTGTATGGTGCCGCGGGCACCACGCATGGCGACGGCCCCAGCGTGACTGACCTCACTGTCGCGCAGCCGGCCATTACGGTCACGGCTCTGGACGCGGTTCCCACCAAGGACGTCATCAATGCCGTGCCGGCCAGCTGTGCAGCCGTGTTGAACCTGCGTGTGCCGTCGACCATGGATCCCGTGGAGGCGCAAGAGAAACTCGTCAAGCACCTGGAAGAACACGTCCCGTGGGGCACGCACATCACCATCGAGCGCGAGTCGATCGGCGAGCCTTTCCGCGCCGACACGTCCGGGCCGCTTCACGCCACTCTCGGCCAAGCCATGACCGACGCTTTCCAGACGGACGTCGTGTACAACGCCTCAGGCGGATCGATCCCGCTCTGCGCGGGCCTGCTGAAGGCGAACCCCAACGCTGAGCTCGCACTCTTCGGCGTCGAGGAACCCGAGGCACGGATCCACAGCGCCAATGAGTCCGTTGATCCGTCCGAAATCAAGCACTTCGCGATCGCGGAACTGCTCTTCCTCGCGCGGTTCGGAAGGGCTTAACCACACCCCGGCCACTACCCCCGCTATAACCCCCTCAAGCAGATATTCCACATTGCGAGAATCTGCATGTTCAGGGGGTATTTTTATGCTCTATTTGTTCAGTCACAGCTCAGACACCGCGTCGTTTTACCCCCGATCTACAACCGTGTACCCGAACCATGTTGCGTGGGTCACACGTCATCGATACAGTTGCCACCATGCTTAAGGCGAACCTTAAGGGACTTCGCAACCTCAAGCACTCGGCTCCGGCCACCTCGAACACCCTCGAGGTCACCGCAGCGCCGGCCCTCATCGCGGCCCCCGCGCTACGAGTACTTAAGGCTAGCGACCTCGGCGGCGAGCAGGACTGACCTCGTCCGCCCAGGATTGAGCCCAGAACCCCAGGCCCCGTCAGTCCGCCCGCCCGTGATGGCCACCGCGCTATCACCCCGGATACAACTGACGATGGCACCGTCCGATCATGACGGATCCGCTCGATCCTGATGGCCCAACCACACGGCCCTGATCACACGGAGCGGCCCACCACGATGACTGGTCAAGAATCTTCCAGCGTCATCACAGCAACATCGCGGTCCCGTCGACACTGGACAAAGCTGTAACCAGGGTGAAGCGCCAAAGAAATAAGGATTCCGCCCCCGTGTTTATCTATACCCCCAGCCGACGCCGCACACACTCATTCACCCGGGACACCACCAGAGCTTTCTCCACACCCAACCAGGGCACGAACTTCGAGGCACAGCCCACCCGTCGCACTTTTGCCGACGACCCCTTCCGCGCCCGATTCGGCCACCGACTGCCCCGCGGATTGCGGGAACAAGCCCACGGCATGGCCTGGCGGACGTTCACGGAAACATTTTGCGCTCCCGGCGGTGCGCTGAGCTTACAATCGCTGAACCACGAGCAGCTGCGCGCCGGACGCCGTCGCTACACCATCACCCTGGCTGACAGCTCGCAGCCGTCCTCCCAGCGCACCTCCACCCACACCATCACATCGATGGGGGCTATCAGCGCCATGACCCACATCCTGGCTGACGGTGGGCGTCGCGTTGAGATCCTGGAATTCCACCAGTTCACGATCTTCGAAGCAACCGTCACCATGATCTACGCGGCCCATGATCGTCGGAAAGTCTGGACCGTCGGATTCGGTTCTAATCCCGACATTTCTGCCGCTAACTCCCTGGTCAATGCGGCTAATCGCCTGTACCCGACCGTTAAATAAGCCGGCCAGCGGTTACCTCTTGTCGGGGAAGTTCTCCTTCAACTCTTTGATCGACGCACGCACCGCAGCCTTCCACGCGTCCGGCGTCGCAAACCCATCTAGCGCCCCGGCTTCGCCAGCCAAACGAACGCCGGGTTCGCGGGCGGCACCTGCCGCACGGGCTATCCGACGCTGACGCTCATACGATGCCCCTTCTTTCACAATCGTCAGGACATCCTCCAACTCGCGTCGGCACGATAAATCGTCGGCAACCGGCCGGAGCCGCTCAACCCACTCGCGAATATCGTCGCGCACATCCTTCTCATTGGTGTCACGATCCACAATGACGATCGCATCCAGGCCATACCGCGCCGCCCGCCACTTATTTTCGACGATGTGCCACTGCTGCAGGCTAGGCAAGTCCTCCCCGCGGTCGTAGGCACGGTCGAAATACACCACCGCGCAATGAACAAAGGCAACGATCGCGCTGAGATCGCGCATGTTGGTGGTGGCGTCCGCAAACCGGACCTCAATGGTTCCCCATTTGCCGGCCGGGCGGATATCCAAATGCATGGCGTCGGGCTTATCGATCACCCCGCTACGCAGCTGGTCGCGGGTGAATTCCTCCCACTCCTCCCAGGTTTTCATAGGGTACGGGAGCCCCGCCGTCGGCAATTGTTGGTACAGGAGCGTCCGATTGCTGGCGTACCCGGTGTCCATCCCCTCCCACGCGGGCGAGGAGGCAGACATTGCCAAAATGTGCGGATATAAGGTCAGCATCGCGTTGATGATCGGCCATACCCGGTCCTTCGACCGGATTCCCACGTGCACATGGATTCCCCAGATCAGCATCTGGCGGCCCCACCATTGGGTGCGCTCGATGATTTGCTGATAGTTCGTCTTATCCGAGAGTTCCTGGTCACCCCAATGGGCGAAGGGGTGGGTGCCCACGGAGAGCAACTCGACGCCAATATCGTCCGCGGCCCGGAGCGCGAGATCGAGGGATTCGCGCAGGTCGTCTTCAACATCGGCCACCGTGTTGCACACGGCCGTGACAAACTCAATCGTGTTCGAGAGGAATTCGCGGACAACGCGGTGATTCGGATCCATCGTGGACATCACGTTCAGCAATTCCCCTGCACGCGGCGTGAGGTCCAAGGTCGTGGGATCCACCAAGGCCAGTTCCCACTCCACGCCCAATGTCGGCGCGGGGGACGCGTTAAATGCGACAGTGGGAGGTGTTTCCGATGTCACTATGGTCTACCTTCCGGGCGTAAGACGACGACACCGGGCCTTTCAGCCAAGCGTCGTAATGTTCATAAGTCGTGCGGTAGAACCGATCGGTCAGCCCGCTACTGATTCATATCAGCCGTCGTCACAACAACTACGGAGCCCGGGTGCTGGCCGGACACCATTTCTGCGTTGGCCAATTGCTGGTTGGTTTGGTCAGTCTTTGGCTGAGCTTTGAGCCCTAACGCCGTGGCTACCTCAGTTGCAGCAGCTTTGCTATCTGCGTTGTCGTCATACAGAACGACCGAACCGGGGAAAGCCGCAGCTCCGTCGGCAGGCAAGTTACCGAACGAGGTGTTGCTCCAGCTATCGGCGTTGAGGTTTTTGGAAACCTTTTCTGCCAAACCTTGAACTCTCGAGTTGTTCAGAACGGTGACCTGAACTTTACTCTTATCCACCTTTTTATCGGTACTAGCGCCGTTGCTTCCGCTGTTTCCGTCCTGTGCAGCCGCGCCATTATCAGTGGTGTTCTGCGCGCCTTGGTTGCCGGCCGTGTTCTGCCCCTGGTCGGCGGTGCTGTCCGGATTGTTGGCGTTCTCTCCCGGCTGCTGCTGGTCTGTCGCAGCCCCGGCCCCTGGTGCACCGGTATTCCCCGGGTTCACGGGTGCCGACGACGACGTCGAACTTGCCGATGAATTGTCGTCGTCTTTATCACCGCTCACCAGGTGGTAGATGCCGAAAGCGATCAGCGCGACGGCCACGATTAACAAGATCACGCCGATCGTGCGCAGCGGGACTTTGGACTTCTGAGTCTTCTGTGGCTGGTCCTCTGCCGACGCTGCAGGTGCGGGCTCTGATGCGCCAAGGTCCGACGCTAGGGGCGCTGCTGCTTCGTCATAGTTAGTGGGTTCGTCGTATTCCGCGCGGTCGTCATACTTTGCGTGGTCGTCATAGTCGAATGGTTCGGCGGGCTCATTGGGTTCGACGGGTTCCGACGCGGCCGCACGCGATGTTGATGCCGAGCCCCTGACGGAGCCATCGTGTGGGGTGGCATGGCCATCGTGGGCGCCTGCCACGGATGCAGCCTCGGGGCTGGCACTTTCGTGATGATGCGGGGTCTCGTCGTACGAACCGTAGCCGGCAAAACCGGTGTACCCACCCTGAGCAGCACTTTCACCTGCGGAATAATCGCCTGATTCAGTAGAGGAATATCCAGATTCCCCCTGGTCAGCGAAGGATCCATCGTTAAACGCTTGGTCCTCATAGACGCCATCGCGTGCACCGTCGGTGTGCACGTCCTCGTCGAATAAATCATCGTTATCGCGATGATTATCGGCGCGACCATGAGAGCGGTCGCGATGGTTGCGGGGCGATTGTCCAGGTTCGTTATCGAAATTCACAAAACAATAATAACTTATTTCTCATTAGTCACTTTTATTTCATTCCCTGTGTCGGCAATACAGACGCACATCCGCTGCACCGTGTTGGTTAACGAAGCCAGCTGATGGGGACGGTCAGCGCTGCCGACGGGGCCGACGGGAGCTGTCATTACGGGCGGTCAGTACGGACGGTCAGAATTCGCAATGCGCAGCAACCGGTTCACCGTCGTCGGGAATTCCTCAAGAGCTTCTCTGCGCTGGATTAATCGGAAAAGGCGCTGGTAGTAGCGGATCGGGCTCAGATTGAACCGACGACGAATCAACTCGTCTTTTGCGGAATCTCTCCTCCACACACGCCGCTCAAATTCCAACATACGTCGCTCGTCGTCAGTGAGTCCACGTTGTGTCTTGTCCTCGTTGTGGGAATCATTGTGGGCATCACTAGTAGCGTCATCCGCATCATGCGCGGTGGCGGAATCTTGTGCGCTGTCGGAAGTGTCACCATCGCCATGCGCAGATCCCGCGTCATTCGTCGTCACCCTATTGTTCACCCCACAATCACTATGTTCATCCACTACATCCGTCGGCACCCCGCAAACGATACCCGCAGATCACCCGCACTGAGCACGGCAGATAGGGCGCACGCCTTCCCTATCTGACCGTCCGTATCTGACCGTGTCAGGAACTGCCACTACTCTATACCCCATGACTGTGCGCCCAATTGTTATCGCTGGTGATCCCGTCCTCCATAACCCGACCGAGCCTGTTACCGAGTCGCCCGAGGAAATCGCGGAGCTCGTTGCCGATATGTACGAAACCCTCGAGCTCTCTCATGGGGTTGGCCTCGCCGCCAACCAAATCGGAGTTGCCAAGCGGCTCTTCGTTTACGACTGCCCCGATATCGAAGGTCCCGACGGCGATTCCAAGTCAGAGGAAGAACTCAAAGCTCAAGGCGGACCGCGACGCAAAGGGTGCGTGGTCAATCCGGTTCTGGAAACCTCCGAGATCCCCGAAACAATGCCAGCTACCGATGGATCCGACGCCGAGGGCTGTCTCTCCGTACCCGGCTTGGACTTCCCCACTGGACGCGCACACTGGGCCCGCGTCACCGGAACCGACGAGCACGGAGAACCAGTAAGCGTTGAGGGCTACGGGTTCTTCGCGCGGTGCCTGCAGCACGAGGTCGGCCACCTGGACGGCTACCTCTACACCGACATGCTCATCGGGCGTTGGGCTCGCATGGCGAAGAAGAAGATCAAGCGCAACGGGTGGACTGTGCCCGGAAATACCTGGACACCGGGGGTCGATCCCGATCCCTTCGGCGAAGACGACGAGTAAAACGATCAAGACGAGTAAAGAGTGACCGCCCATGGCTGACTCCACACCGGCACATCTCCCGATCTCCCGCTGGTCCGACCCGGCCTCACTCGTTGTCGGAGCGCGCGTTGTCATCCGACGGCGGCTCACCGACGCCAGCCCCCACGGGGACCATTTCACCGACGTCATCGGGACGCTCGTCTCACTGGACCCGCTGGTGGTTCGTCGGCAAAATACCGGGATCCCCGGCGAAGAGATCACCATCGACCCACAACTTATCGACGTTATTAAACCCCTGCCCGCGAAACCCGTGCGCAACAGCGATATCAGGGCCGTGGAATACGCCTACGCGCTCGCGTTCCCCGGTGTCATCCACCACGAGTGGGTCAACGGGTGGCTGGTTCGCGTCGGCGATGGAGTGACAGAGAGGTCAAACAGCGCTGTTCCCTTGGAACCTCACACGGCGTTTGACGACGTTCCTGTGGACGCGATCCGCGACATATATAAGAAGTATGGGTTGCCGACGCTGATTGCCGCGCCGGATCGCATCGCGCGGCCCGCTTTCCGCATGCCCGGCGCGTGGACCCGCGGGCCCGAAATCATCACGATGACTAAGGACCTGGAGACCGCGTCGACGTCGGAGGATGCGTCTACGGAGGACGACTCTGTGGAAGAGGGCTCTGCGGTCAGGAATATCGCCGCGCACACCGTGTCCGACGACCTTCTCTCGCGGGACATCACGTGGGAGGTTGGCGAGCAACCGAATGACGACTGGCTGTCCCTGTACCACTTCCGCGGCCAGCCTCTGCCGGAGTCAGCATTGCGGCAGCTATCGCACGAAATCGACGGGCTCCTCGGCTTCGGACGCATCGTTATTGATGGAGAGACCGTCGCTATCACGAGAGGAACCATCACTCACTCGCCCGACGGCCGCGCATGGTTGGGATACTCCGCCGTGGAAGTAGCCGAACGTTATCGTCGGCAAGGGTTGGGCACATTCATGGGTGCCATCATGATGGATTGGGGCCGTCGGCACGGCGCGGACACCGCATACCTGCACGTCATCGAATCGAACACTCCCGGACGCAACCTGTACCACAAGCTGGGCTTCGGCGAGCACCATCGCCACCGCTACTTGGCGGATGCGTCCACCGCGCGCACGGAAAGTGCAGATACGAAGTAGGCTCACCCATATGCGATTGGCTACCTGGAACGTCAACTCCGTCCGCACCCGACTCCCACGGATCATCGATGTACTCAAGCGACATGACATCGACGTCCTCGCCATGCAAGAAACAAAATGCAGCGAGGACCAGTTTCCCCGCGACGCCTTCACCGACGCCGGGTATGAGGTAGCCGTCAGCGGAACAAACCAGTGGAATGGGGTCGCGATCGCCTCCCGCGTTGGTCTCACGGACGTCCACACGCTCCCCCACCAACCCGGATTCTCTAAGGATCTCACCGCGGAGCAACCTGTCGAGCCCCGGTCGATCGCCGCGACCTGCGGGGATATCACCGTCATGAGCCTCTACGTCCCCAATGGCCGAGAAATCAGCAACATTCACTTCACCTACAAACTCCGGTTTCTCGACGCGGTCCGCAATTACGCCGCCACGGCCGTCGATAATGATCCCGAATTACGCCTGGCCCTCGTCGGCGATTGGAATATCGCGCCCCATGACACCGATGTGTGGGATCCTCAGTTCTTCATTGGGCACACGCACGTCACGCCACGTGAGCGCAACGCTCTGACCGCGCTCGAGGATGAAGGATTTACCGACGTCACCCACGATTCGGGCTACACGTACTGGGACTACACGGCGGGGCGTTTCGGGCGGAACCAAGGTATGCGCATCGACATGCAATGGGCGTCCCCTGCGCTGGCGGACAACGCTGGGGCAGTCAGCGTCGATAAGGATGAACGCGCCGCGAAAGGTAGCAGTGACCACGCGCCACTCATCGTCGATTATGAATTATGAGGGGATTTAACCAGATGTGACGACTATAACCCTCACATCGAGGCGGCTAGTGGTTAACTATTTCCATTAATTTTCTAAAATAAAACTTGTGACTTCCGACAGCATGACTGCAGCCGCCCCGAGCGCGCCCCAATCCCATGCCGTCCACCACGACGGCCTCGACACTGAAACACGCCCTGACCAGGACGTGAACGTCGCCGGCGGGTACCTTCCACCCCTCACCAAGGAAGAAACTCATGTGCTTTCTGCCGCGATGTACAACTTCCTCTCGGCCACGCGACGGCTTGTGGAACAGCCCCTCCACTCCATGGAGGTCAACCAATCGGAAATCGAAGTCCTCTATTTTGTGCACAACCACCCCGGTGTCGGCGTGTCCGACATCGCGCGCATGAGGTTCCTACGCGTATCTAATGTCTCGACGACGGTCCGCGCGCTCATCGCCAACGGGTTGCTTAATCGGGCATCGAACCCCGACGATAAACGCGCTCAAATGCTCCAAGTGACCGACGCGGGCACCCGGGTTCTCGACGACATTGCCGAGCGATGGGCTGCGTTAATCAACAAAATTACCGACGAAATGAACCCCGACAGCGTCCGCATCCTTCACGAAGCGTCGGAGCGGCTGAACGAAACAGCGTTCGCTACCGAGCATGTGATCGACGCGATGCAGAGCCAGTCGGGGTCTATAACGAAGCCGTAGTGGGATGGGCGGAAAGGACCGCGCGGGAAACGTAGCCGCGCTACGCGTCCCGCTTCACGAACACAGCCACACCGATTGCGAAGAGCACAAGTGCCCACACGGCGAAGTAAATGACGCCACCCGTCGTCCCCCACGGCGCGCCATCGAGTTTCCCGTCGCCCACCCACGCATTGAGGTTAGCGAAAGGCCGGTAGCCTTTGATGTGGGTCCCCACCTTCGGGATCAAGGTGATCAAGTCCTCAAGGACGAGCTTCCACAGCAGCATGATGGCGATAGCACCCGCAGTCTGTCGGACAATGAACGCCACACCAACAGCCATCACGACAACCAGCAGCGCTTCCACTGCCGTCGACACATATACCCGCGCCGACGAACCGGAGAACATTTTCATGTGGGAGCCGTAGTCGCCCGCCAACCACTTAAAGACCAGCACGCTGGTGATCGTCGAAAAGAAGGACAACACCACTGAGACCAGGCCATAAACGATCGTTTTCGATACCGCAATGATCGGCCGATTCGGGGTCATCATGATCGTCTCATTGATGGTTTTGAAGCGGTACTCCGTGGTCACCAGGAGGGTCGCCATGATGATGATCACCATGACACCGAATAGTTCGAACCCCTGAACAGCGGTGACGGCACTTATTGTCGGCACGTCCGTCATGTCTTCCGGATCCATCGAATCCAGGGCGCTCTTCGAACCCCACCCCATCAGAGCGGCGAACGCCCAGCTCAGGACGACAATTAAGATCGACGTCCACGCGAACGACTTTGTCGACGCTAGCTTCGTCCACTCAGCACGAATCGAGTTAACCATCATCAGTTCTGTCCTCCCTGAGCTGCCGCGCCCTGATATTCGACGTCATCACCTGTGAGTTGCAAAAATGCGTCTTCCAAAGATCCGTGGTGTTCTTCCAGTTGGAGGACGGGGATCCCGTAAGAGTAAGCCACCTTGCCGACGTCGTCAGTGGATACCCCAGTGACGACGAAGACCTCACGGCCGACGTTATCGCGGTCCATCGTGAAGGTGATGTTCTCCTGCTTAAGGGCCTGCGCCATGTGGTCGTGATCGCCCACACGCAAGCGCGTCGAGCTGCCACCCCGCGACGACGTGAACTCCTCCACCGTCGTATCGGCGACGAGTTTGCCGCGGCCAATGACAACCAAGTTATCCGCCGTCAGCGCCATCTCAGAGAGCATGTGAGAGCTCACGAACACCGTGCGCCCCTCGGCGGCGAGGTTTTTAAGGAAGGTGCGCACCCAGCGGATACCCTCCGGGTCCAAACCGTTGACCGGCTCATCCAGGATCAGCGTTTCGGGATCGCCTAAAAGCGCTCCGGCGAGCCCCAGGCGCTGACTCATACCCAGGGAGAATCCCCCTGCCTTTTTTGACGCCACATCGGTTAGTCCCACTAAACGCAGAACTTCGTCGACACGATCAGTAGAAATGCCGCTGGCCTGTGCCATCCACTTCAAATGAGTGCGGGCGGACCGGTTCGGGTGAACCCACTTGGCCTCTAGGAGCGCCCCCACTTCCTTGGCGGGCGCCCGAGATGACCGATAATTCTTCCCATTCACCGTTGCGGTGCCCTTTGTTGGGCGATCCAACCCGGTAATCATCCGCATCGTGGTCGATTTACCAGCCCCATTCGGGCCAAGAAAACCAGTAACGACACCTGGCTTCACCGTGAAGTCGAGCGAATCTACCGCTACCTTGTCCCCATACCTCTTTGTGAGGCCATGTATTTCGATCATAGAAACCAGTTTGGCACATTTTCAGCAACGAAGACAGGCTTCAATCACACTGATGTCCGTGTAACGCTTAGACTAGAGAGACAGATGTGACAGTTGTGCTACCGGCGCGCGACCGGCCTCCCCTCCAACCGCAACGATCGCGCGCACCGGACGTGGCACAAAAACTGGCGACAGGCGCAACACGTAGGGGGCCCGTATGGCACGAGAACGAGGAACGGGACGCAACCGCGGTCCCTCACACTCCTCCGACGCCAGCCACATTCGGCTCAGCGCCATGGACGATTCCCTCGAGCCAGACGACGCCGATGTGCAGCCAAGCCGCTGGCACGTCGTTCACGATGTCCTCGCCCCCGCGTTAAAAGTTCCAGGGCGGATGTGGGCCTATCTGCGTACATCGCCAGGCCGGCTCATGGCAATGACAACGATCCTGGTCATAGCCATTGTTGCCGCCGGTGGCGCGCTGACCTACGCCTCATCAACCCGGCAAGACCAGCTCAACAACTTGGTGAAGAACACCGAGCCGCTCTCTAACGCCGCGCAACGGCTGTACGGGTCGCTCTCCGTGGCAGACTCCACCGCCACCATCGGATTTCTTGAAGGTGGCGTCGGGTCCCAATCGGAAGACGAGCGCTACACCACCGCCATTCAGACCGCGTCGACCGCGCTCGTCGAGGCAGGTGCCGGTGCGAACTCCGACGACCACGAGGTTCTCCAGCTCCTCGCGGTGGTCAACCAGCGGCTCCCCATCTACACGGGGCTTATCGCGCAGGCCCGCACGAACAACCGGGAGGGCAACCCCATTGGTGCCTCCTATCTCACCGAGGCCAGCGCCATCATGCAGAATTCCATCATTCCCGCAGCGTCGCGCCTGTACACCATCACCTCTGACCGCGTCCGTCACCAAGCCCGATCGCTGACCCGGCCGATGTGGTTCCCCGCGTCGGGGCTTCTCGCGGCCATCATTCTCCTGGTCATTGCACAACTTTGGCTCGCTGCACTTACTAACCGACGACTCAACGGTGGGTTGCTCTTCGCCACCGTCGCCATGACAATCGCGCTGTTCTGGCTGGCGATATCGTCGATCGTCATCGTTGCGGTAGGGAATGCGGACTTTAACCGGGCGTCTGATCCCCTCCACGAGCTGACTGCCTCCCGCATCAGCGCGCAAAAGGCGCGCACCGACGAAGCGCTCATGCTGGTGCGGCGGAGCGCGGATCAATCGTCGGCAGACTTCTCGACCACAGTGAGCGACGTCCAAAAGACCCTGACACAACTGAAAGATGACGGCACACTCGACGACGCGGACGATCAGAACACCGACACGTCGTCGGATACGAAACCATCCGATGCCCTCGACGACGCCATCGTCGCCGCGAACTCGTGGAAAGTGTCTCACCAGGAACTTGCGAACCGTATCGGCCGCGGGGACTACACCGGGGCCGTGAATATCGCCGTCGGCCGCGATGAATCCACCTTGAACTCGGAGCGGCAATTCATTCAGCTCGATCAGTCGCTGCGGACACTGATTCAGGACACGCGCAGCAACCTGCGGACCTACCTGGAAAATAGCCAGGACACCTCGCAAAACATCACCCGCGCGGTGCTGATTTTGTCCGTACTCTCTGTCGTTGGTGTCCTCATTGGCGTTCGCCCCCGGATGCAGGAGTACACATGATTCGCCTGCCACACAGCTCAATTCGGTTCCGACCCCAACTCCGGGCGCGACGCACCCGTCGTCCCTGGATCGCGGCCGCCGTCATCCCCCTCGCGATCCTCCCCCTCGCTGCCTGCTCCGGGATCAGCGATTCACACCGTGGCCACAACGGGATCGATATCTCCGTCGCCCCCTTCACCCCCATTCCCGACGGGGCCACGTACGTCAATCCGCCACATGAATCGTCGGCAAGCCAAACACCCACACCAGACACCACGACCGACGCCGACGCGTACGACACACTCGCTCCCGACAACTCAACCCCCGAGGAGCGTATACCAGATATCGTCCGGCGCGGGCGCATCATCGTCGGGGTGTCGTCGTCACTCAATTTTCTTGGTTTCCAAGATCCCAGTAGCGGCAATCTTGAGGGCTTCGACGTGTCCCTCGCCCGTGAAATTGCGCGCGACATTTTCGGCGACCCCGAGCGGATCGACTTCCGCTTCCTGTCCTCGGCCGAACGCGTTGACGCACTTCAACACGGCAATGTCGACATTGTCGTCCGCACCATGACCATCGACCGCGAACGCCGAGCCAAAGTGGCCTTCTCCGCGCCGTACCTGCACGCCCAAGCGCGGATTTTGGCGTCGACAAGCTCCTCTATTCAATCCGCCGACGATCTGCGGGACGCCACGGTCTGCGTGACCAAGGACTCGACCTTCCAGCACAATGCGCAGGTTATTGCGCCGCACTCGCGGTTCCTCATTACCAACGACTGGTCCGACTGCCTGGTGGCCATGCAGCAACACCAAGTTCAAGCCATTATTTCCGACGATTCGATCCTCTCCGGGCTGGCGGCGCAAGACTCGAACACACACCTGGTTGGGCAACCCTACGGGTCCAGCGATTATGCCGTGGGAATCGCGAAATCCACGCCGGGGAAGAACACCGACGGGCTCGTCCGGCAGGTGAATTCCACCCTGATGCGCATCCGATCCGACGGGACCTGGCAACGTCTCTATGACAAGTGGCTAGGCAAATATCTCGGGGATTCCGGTGTTCCGCCCGAACCCACCTATGTCCAGGAGGAACCACAATGAGCGATTCCGAACCGAACTCCCGCGACGAGAAGGTGGGTGCCGACAATGAACATCCCACCGAAGACCACCCCACCGAAGCCGCCACGGTCATGGGAACGCGGGCCGTCCCCTTTGACCCGTTCGCCGATGATGACGATGACGACGAGATCGATATCGACATCAACGACATTGGTTCACTCTTACAGTCCGACAATCCTGCGGATACCC
>NZ_JAUMTY010000032.1 GCF_030530965.1 Corynebacterium sp.
ACGTTTATGGCCCAGGCTATCGGCCGATTAACCGGGAAACCGGGGGTTGTTTTGGTTACCTCGGGGCCGGGGACGACAAACCTGGCCACCGGGCTCGTTACCGCAAATACCGAGCAGGATCCCGTGGTCGCGATTGCGGGCACCGTGGGGTTGCCAGACAGGTTGAAGAGAACGCACCAGTCTCTCGATGCTGTGAACTTTTTAGCGCCGGTCACCAAATTCACTGCCGAATCGACGTGTGTCGATGACGTTTCGGAACTGATCACCAACGCATTCCGCGAGGCCCAGCAAGAGCCACGCGGTGCCGCCGCTGTCATGGTCCCAGCGGACGTCGCGGGATCTGAAACATCTGCACCTCTTCTTGAGTTCCCTGACCCGGCGCCTCTGGGGCCGGCATCGCTGGCGCTCGTCGATAAGGCTAAAGAACGTATTGAAAACGCTAAATTGCCGGTTTTGCTCGTTGGAATGCGAGGGGCAGGGGAGAGCGCGGTCCGCGAACTCCGCCAATTAGTGAAGACCACGAATCTTCCTGTTGTTGAAACCTTCCAAGGAGCGGGAGTTATTTCTCGTGAATTAGAGAATAACTTCCTGGGGCGTGTTGGTTTGTTTAAAAACCAGCCCGGTGATGTTCTGCTCAATAAGGCAGACTTAATTATTTCTGTCGGTTACGATTCGGTGGAATATGATCCGCGTGTGTGGAATTTCAATGGCCAGCACGACATTATCCACATCGATTCCATTCAGGCCGACATCGATACTCACTACCGTCCAACCTTAGAACTCGTCGGCGATATTTCGGGCACACTTCATGAGCTAAATAGTGTGATGGATCCGATTGACGTTGAAGAGACTGAGCGCTCATTTATTGATCGACGGCTTGAAGCCTTGGCTCGTACTCAGCGTCAGGGTGCGGAGCAGGCGACGAGTGATTCGGGTGTTAATCCTGCTCGGCTGGTGCTTACACTTCGGGAGCTTATTACCGACGACAAAACAACGGTGGCGGCGGATATCGGAACCCATTCCATTTATCTTGCGCGGTATTTCCGCACGTATGAGCCTCGGACGTTGCTGTTTTCTAATGGTCAGCAGACCCTCGGCGTTGCTTTGCCGTGGGCAATCGCAGCGGCATTAGTTAACCGCGATCACCCAGTTGTATCTGTGTCAGGTGATGGCGGTTTCCTTTATTCAGCGCAGGAATTGGAGACAGCGACACGTTTAGGACTTCACCTTGTCCACGTTATTATGCGAGACAATTCGTATGACATGGTGAAGTTCCAACAGGAGAATAAGTTCGGCCGCCCGTCAGCTGTTGAATTAGGCGACTATGACGCGGTGAAATACGCAGAAGCATTTGGGGCCAAAGGGTACCGCGTTCACACGTTGGAAGACTTTTCCACCGCGTTTGCCCAAGCAATGGAGGACGACGGGGTATCGATCGTCGATGTGTCCGTCGATTACACGGACAGCGTGTCGTTAGCTCAGCACTTAGATTTCTCCGTACTGAACTAACAATGGCTGTTTTCTTGGACGCTTAATCCTTCTTAGCGTCTTTCTGACGCTCTGCTTGCTTGACGGCGTGCTCGAGCTCGTCTTTATCCATGTCGGATCGGCCCTCGATATTCAGGCGCTTAGCGTCTTCATAGAGCTGAGCTTTCGTCCGTCCTTGTGGGCCCTGATGTGAGCGTTGTCCCCCTCGCTCAGAGGGAGACTTGTCATTGACAGACGTCGATGAAGCCTGTTCAGATTCACCCTGTTGCGCACGGGTTTTATTGACCGTGCGGGCTGCGATCTCTTCGGCAGTACTTTCCGAGCGACCCTTGTCCTTGAGTGAATCCTTAATGTGCTCGTATTGCCGTTCGCGTTTCTTATTCCATGCTTGTTGAGGCATAACAATCACCGTCCTTGCCCTACAACGATATGCTCGTCGATCGGGGTTCGGAGGCAATTGGGTGATATGAAACGCTATGCTTCGGGAATATCTGCGCCATATTCTTCGATCGTGATGTCAGTGGGTGCCGGGCCAGTACGGTGTCCAGTATCCAACGCATCGATGGTGGCCAGTTCATCCTTCGTTAACGAGAAATCGAATACGTCGAAATTCTCCTTGATACGAGACTCATGCACTGACTTTGGAATTGCAGAACGACCCTCATCAATATGCCACCGCAACATAATTTGTGCCGCAGTTTTGCCGTACTTCGCCCCAATTTCTTTGAGAGTGGGGTTATCAAGAGTACTAGTCCGATTTTCTCCCCATCCCGGGTAGAACGTAATTCCACCAATCGGTGACCATGCCTGTGACAGAACACCATGTTTGGCGTCCGCCTCGAGTGTTTCCGTGTTTCGGAAATAAGGATGAATTTCCACCTGGTTCACCGCGGGAACTACCTCTGTTTCTTCGATAAGTTTGTCGAGGTGCTCGGGCAGGAAATTGCTGACGCCGATGGCCCGCACACGTCCCTCTTTCAAGAGGGATTCCAATCCACGATATGCATCGAGCGTGCGGTCAAAGTGGGAAGGCAGTGATTGATGCAAAATCAACAGGTCAATAGTGTCAACACCCAATTTTCCAGCGGATTTATCGAAAGCGTGGCGGGTTTCGTCATAACCGAAGTCGTTAATCCACACCTTGGTTTCTAGGAAAACCTCGTCGCGGGGAACGCCGGAGTTCCGGAGGCCTTCACCAACTTCGCGTTCGTTGCCATAGATGGCCGCTGTGTCGATATGGCGATATCCGGTTCGTAACGCTGTTTCTACAGCTTGTGCGGTGTCTTCCGGGCTGGATTGGAAAACGCCGAAGCCCAGGGATGGGAGTTCAACACCATTGTTCAAAGTCAGGGTAGGGATGGAATTCGTCATTATTCTCCAATCAGATTTGATAGCTGTTCATCGTCGTATGCGTCGACAAGCACTCGTCGGAAATTTCCGACCAGAAATAGATGAAGTGTCGTTACACAATCGCGGCGACGATAAAAACGTTGTGGATCTTGGTGGAATTGTTGACAAAAAGTTGGGGTCTCGAGTTGCTTATCCGAGATGGCGTCATATGCCTTTGGCAATTGACGCTGTTGGTTTGCTGCTCGCTAATGTCACCTCCATGAAGTCATTGTCGGGTGTGAAGCTCGGCGCGGGGCCTTAAGTGGATATCAAGTATCCGCTACCAGGTAGCCTAGCAAAGATGTGGATATCGTGCATCCGCTTGTTATGGTTGCTGTGGAGAGAACGCGCGAATCGATATCTTCCTTAGCTCTTAATGGGAAAATAGTGGAGGAAACCTACCCTGATGGCTCAATCAAAATTGCGAAAAGATGCTGCTCACAATCGGGAATTGCTCCTCGAAGCGGGGCGAGACTTATTCGCTCAGCGGGGGTTGCGCGTCACTCTTAATGATGTTGCTCATCATGCCGGGGTAGGGGTGGGGACTGCTTATCGCCGTTTCCCAAATAAGGAAGCGCTGCTGGAGGCGATCGTCGAACGGCAAGTAGACGAATTGGAAGCGATTCTTCACGATGCTCTCGAGGAAGATGATCCATGGGCCGGCATAGTCATGTATTTAGAGAGGTCGTTGGTCCTCCAGACGCACGACCGCGCCATGGCGCAGTTGCTTTCTGGTCGCCATATGTCACCCGAGAGTTTCGACCGTGAGCGGGATCGGCTTGCTCCGCTGATTACTTCCCTTGCTGACCGTGCTCGTCGGGCAGGGGTGATTCGACGTGACATTGTCGGAACGGATCTTGTCATGATTCAGATAGCCGTTGTATCGGTGGCGTTGACCTGTGCAGATCGAGGAGGTGTGAGTAAACGTGATGATGTTGCAGAGGTGTATCGACGGTATCTGTGGATCATGCTTGACGGCCTCAAGCCTGCGCGTGATGGTGTTTCGCCCTTGCCCGTCGATCCTTTAACCACGGAGCAAGCCCACGCCCTCTTGGGCTCAAACGGTGTACCGTCGAAACTCGGGAAGGATTTTTCCTGACCGTGACGGAGATGAATCGCGGTTTAACTATCACTATATCGTCGGCCACTCTGGCATTTCGGTTATTTTAGTCAGTTCATACTTATTCGTTGTAGAAAACCATGCGGTTCGCGAAGTGGCCCCCAATTGTCGTAATAGTTTCATTTATTTGAGAAAGGTGACGACATGAGCGTCATAGAAGAGAAATATACGTTGTCCAATGGGGTTGAGATTCCGAAACTAGGACTTGGTACCTGGTTTATTGACGACGACAAAGCAGCGCAAGCTGTTCGCGACGCCGTGAAGATTGGTTACCGCAACATCGACACTGCTCAAGCGTATGGCAATGAGCGTGGCGTCGGTGAAGGAATACGGACGGCGGATATTCCGCGAGAAGACTTATTTGTCTCAACGAAGCTAGCTGCTGAAATTAAAAATTATGATGAAGCAGTGAAGGCGATCGATGGGTCCCTGGAGACCATGGGTTTGGATTATGTGGATCTGATGCTCATTCATTCTCCACAACCGTGGGATGATTTCCGTGGTGGCGACTACTCCGAGGGAAACCGCCAAGCATGGCGAGCTTTGGAGGAAGCGTATCAAGCGGGGAAAATTCGAGCCATCGGCGTTTCGAACTTCGTGGAGTCGGATCTCAATAACATCCTGGATTCTTGTTCGGTCAAGCCATTAGTTAATCAACTGCTTGTGCATGTGGGAAATACACCCCATGAACTGCTGTCTTTCTGCGCATCTAACGACATACTTGTTGAAGCCTATTCGCCAATTGCTCACGGCGAAATGCTGAAGAATAAAGACGTTGCCGAGATAGCGGAGAAATATGGCGTAAGTATTCCGCAACTGTGCATTCGTTACACCCTGCAATTGGGAACGGTGTCGCTGCCAAAGACCGCCAATCCAGATCATATGCAGAGCAATGCAGACGTCGACTTCGTCATTTCAGACGAGGATATGGATGCTCTGAAGAAATTAGATGCTCGGGATTATGGCGAGAGCAGCCAATTCCCCGTGTATTCCGGGAAGTAAAGCTCGCTGTTGGGTGCATAGTCCACTCGGTTGCGACTATTCGCACTTCATTCACACACCATTGGTTCGGCCAGACTCCACCAATGGTGTGGTCCGCCCTGAGGGATAAGTCACAACTCGATCGTCGCTAGAATTTCGTGCACTACACTGATCGACGCATGTTTGAAATCAACCCCGGAAGGGAGATCATGGACGTCGACAAAACAGTTGATGAGTATTACCAGCAGATTCTCAAGCGGAACCCGGGCGAGCCTGAATTTCATCAAGCCGCTCAGGAGATCCTCAGCAGTCTGAAGTACGTCCTCCGAAAAGACGATCACTACGCAGATGAAGGACTCATCCAACGTCTCGCTGAACCTGAACGTCAAATTATCTTCCGTGTTCCGTGGATTGATGACCAAGGGAATGTCCAGGTCAACCGCGGTTTCCGTGTTCAGTTTAATTCCGTCCTCGGGCCATATAAGGGCGGTCTCCGCTTCCACCCGTCTGTAAACCTGGGCATCATCAAGTTCCTTGGTTTTGAGCAGATCTTCAAAAATTCCTTGACCGGCCTTCCCATCGGTGGCGGTAAAGGTGGTTCTGACTTTGATCCGAAAGGTAAGTCCGAACACGAAGTAATGAGGTTTTGCCAGTCGTTCATGCTGGAGCTCCAACGCCATATCGGTGAGGATATCGACGTTCCTGCAGGTGACATCGGCGTCGGCGGACGTGAAATCGGCTACCTTTTCGGTCAGTATCGACGCATCACGGGCCGTCATGAGTCCGGAGTTCTCACTGGTAAAGGCCTGACCTGGGGCGGATCCCTTGTCCGCACGGAAGCCACAGGCTACGGCGTCGTCTACTTCATGCAGGAAATGATGGCGTCGAACAAAGAGCGGCTTCATGGCGCGAAGGTCATCGTCTCTGGCTCGGGGAACGTAGCTATTTACGCCATTGAAAAGGCACAAGAGCTTGGTGCCACGGTGGTCGCGTTTTCCGATTCGTCGGGGTATGTTTCTACCCCCGAAGGGGTGGACGTCGAGCTTCTCAAAGATGTCAAAGAAGTGCGTCGTGGCCGTGTGTCGGACTATGCCAACGAAACCGACAAGGCGACGTTCCACGAAAAGGGCAACATCTGGGAAGTGAAGGCCGACGTCGCGCTTCCGTGTGCCACGCAGAACGAGTTGGACGGAGAAGCTGCAAAGATGCTTGCGGACAATGGCTGCAAGTATGTGGCTGAAGGCGCGAATATGCCCTGCACGCCGGAAGCGATCGACGTCTTCAATACCCGCCACACACTTTTTGCGCCTGGCAAAGCGGCTAACGCCGGTGGTGTGGCGACCTCCGCGCTGGAAATGCAGCAGAACGCGTCGCGCGATTCATGGTCGTTCAACTACACCGATCAGCGTTTGCGTGACACCATGCATAACATCTTCAGGGCCTGCAACGATACCGCCAACGAGTATGAAGTCCCTGGTGACTACGTTGTCGGCGCGAATATCGCCGGTTTCAAGAAGGTTGCCGATGCCATGCTCGCGCAGGGCGTGATTTAGCAGCGAGTGATTGAGTAAGAAGCGGCTGAACCGTCGGCACGATGAGGCGATCATATATCCCCTCATTTCTTCATGAGGAATGTCTTACTAATCAACGGTGTTCCTATAAGCATGAAGAAATTTGGGTCTTTGAGTTTTGGCCATTATTCGGGACGTGCGACCGACGGCAATGGATACACGGCTCGCAATGCTTTGCAAGAAGCCGTCGAATTAGCGAAAGCCGCCGATGAGTTAGGCGTTAATGGTGCATATCTTCGTGTGCATCACTATCTTCCGCAGCACGCGAGCCCCATTCCGTTATTGTCTGCCATGGCAGCTGTAACGAAGGATCTCGAAGTGGGCACTGGCGTCATTGATATGCGCTACGAAAACCCGCTTTACCTGGCAGAAGAGGCCGCTGCCCTCGATTTACTCAGTAATGGCCGCGTTGCCCTCGGTGTGTCGCGGGGATCACCTGAAGCCGCCGACCGCGGTTGGGAGTCCTTTGGGTACACCGGCTCAACAGATCCTCGCGGCTCCGATATTGCTCACCAGCATTTCGATACGTTCCTCCGTGCAGTGCGCGGGGAACCCATGGCCACTGCTGCGGAGGATCAGTATCCGGCGATGTACCGGCCGGGCGCTGGTCTGCCGGTTATGCCTCAGTCGCCCGGTTTGGATCGCCGCATCTGGTGGGGTGCTGGCCGTCGTGAAACCGCAGAGTGGGCTGCTGAACAGGGCGTTAATCTGATGAGCTCCACGCTCCTTACTGAGGCCACCGGCGAAGCCTTCGCGGACCTCCAGGCGCAACAATTGCAGCACTATTACGAAGCGTGGAAACGGGCGGGCCATGATTGGACCCCGCGTGTGTCGGTAAGTAGGACTATTTTCCCGATTGTCGACGGCTACGACCGCAAACTCTACTTAGGGGGCCAATCCAAAGACGGTATTGGCGTTATCGACGGGGTGAATGCAACCTTTGGAAAGACCTACGCAGCCGAGCCAGACAAACTCGTCGAGCAATTGCGTAATGACGCAGCAGTGATGGATGCGGATACGCTCATGCTGACTATTCCGAGCCAGCTCGGCGTCGAAGCGAATAAGAAAATTCTTAAGTCCTTCGCTCTGTATGTCGCGCCTGAGCTCGGCTGGGAACCAGCTAATCAGGATTAATTAACTGATGGAGATTAGTTGTTAGCGGGCTTGATCTCGTCCTCGACGACCCACTTGTGGTTGGTGACTTTCATGCCATCGGCTTCATAATTCACCATGTACACAGTTTGGTCTGTAGAGGACACAATCTTTCCTTTGGCGCCCTTCATTCCTTTCATATGGTCTGCTTCGATAGTGACTTCGGTGCCATCAGGAATTCTTTCGGTGCCAGCATCTTTTATTTCTTGCTGAACAACCCACTTGTGGTTTTTCACCGGCTTGCCACCATCCGTGGGCGTGTAATCCACTTCATACGTGTAGGTGGAGAACGCCCCTGCGATCGTGGCCGTCGCGCCCTTCATCCCCTTCATATGGTCAGCGGTCAACGTGACTGTGCTGCCGACGGGGTAGGTCGGGTGAGCATCAACTGTGATGCCTTCCGGTGCAGCACCGCCGTCCATGGAGTGATCCATCCCTTGGTGAGCGTCATTGTCCTGAGAATCGCTCGGTGCGGACGACTCTGACGTGCTCGTTTCGGATAATGACGACTGCTGAGACGCAGTGGTGGTCGCTGACGTTGTGTCCTCGGATGACTGGTCAGAATCCTCATCGACCGTGCACCCGCTGAGAACGAGTGCACTGCTGACAGCGCCCACAGTGACTAGTGAGGCAATACGGCTTCGGCGGCGTAATGAACGCATGATCCCTCTTCTTTTATTTCTTATACTTCGCTGTTCTATACCACTAATACGCCCACTGTAATACGCCATTTTTCCCGAGGGTAGCGATTCACTTTTATTGCGTACCATTGTCGGCGCACACATGAGTGAGTGGTGAACGAGGGCTGGACCGCAGCGTCGAAAAGCGGACAGCGTCGGGATATGTTCAGCGCCGAAATGCAGCTAGCGCGACTCTATCGGATCCGAGCGGAGTGGTGCGCCATCGGATCCTGAAGGAAAGCTATGCCAATCTCACGCCATCGGGTTATAGAGTTTCGTATGAGTGACTAACACTTCGCGATCACCGGTGGGCTGTTGGAGTTCTTTATTCAGCTCCGCCATGACTGCTTCGCGTGCTCCGTCGTAGTCATCAAAAAAGCCGAGTACGTCACTATCTGATTTCTTTTCACCGTTATTCTTAACGACCACATAGGTGGCGGCGTCTGGCGCAGAAACCTGATGCTTAGTGTGGGTAAAAGGATCTCTATAGATGAATGACGTTGACACGAATAAGTCTCCTGAGTTCTAAGTCCAGATTGTTAGGGCAATCGCCGGAAGTAAGTTTAGTAGTTAGTTCACCAAAAGTGGGCGCGTATACCCCTCTATTTAGTGTTATGACCAATTATTGATACGGGACCGTTACAGTCCCGGTGTTCTAGCGCCCTTATTCATGGAGTGACGCGACAAAAGACCACAACAGATCCGATGCCTGCGGAAGCGCGCGAAGGAAATCATCAGGCTGATCGGCGCGTGAAGGATGCCATGTCATGCAGTACTCGAAGGAGTCTGGCTGGGGCGTGTAGCTAATCCCAAAACCCTCCGGCACACTAGGAACAAAGGCATAGCGGACGAAATAATCGGCCCCACCAATTGATGTCGTGGAGAGAAAATCGTACGTGGTTGCAGCAACACCCGGGTCGGTCAGGAACTCCGCCCCGGTGAGCTCTTTGCCCTCCGCTTCCATAGCGGCGGCCATAAACCGGAGACCCAAAAGATGGCGATCGACGCCGTCCCCACGCTTGCACGCCTTGACCCACGCTCGATGGGCGCCGAGGACATCGTCAAGATCCTGGCGCGTTGCGTTCCCACTAAGTAACAGTGACGCGAATTTCACGGCTTGCGGAGTGACCGCACGCAAACACTCCGTGCGCCCGGCGCGATATTCACGCATGTCAACGGCTTCGTACACTCCTCGCGCCCGGCCGTAGGTCAGGAGTTGCGTAATCGTCAAGATAAGCTGCTGCGCTGCGTCGGCACTAATTCGGAAGGGGAGCTGATCTGCCGGTGGGTGGGGGACCGTCACAATGCGTGTGGCGATATCGGCGAAATCCTGGGACACGTCACTGGCAGCTTCTTTGAGGATGGGCACGTCGTTATCTGGCCATTCCCAAGTCACTTCTTCCGGTGGAGGAGGCGTCTCAGAAGAAGTGGACGGCGGAATAGTGACATCGTGCATACGCCGTATCGCGGTGACCAGCGTCGCGCCGTCCACGGTGGAATGCTCCACGTTTAGGCTCAGCCAGGAGTCGGCCAGGCTTATCTCGTAGCTGATGGGTTTGTAGGCCCAACTGTGTCCCGGTTCGAATGCGGAGCGATGGAGGTGGTCGGCGTCGTCACGGACCTCGTCGGTGAGCGTGACGGTGAAGAGGAAGTTCGTCAGGCGTCGGTAGGTGTTTTGGTTGTGGGGCTGCTCGAGTGCTCGCTCCAGGATGGGGGCGAGAGCCTCGCTACCGACGGCCGACGGTATGGCAAAGTCGAGGTCAGCAGGGGTCTGCTCACGTGATCCAGGTTTGTCCCCACCGGGGTGAATAATTGCGTTGATCGACGCCGCGAGGAAATCGACATCGCGGAGTGAGCCGTCATGATCGGTCACGGGCACGGCGAAGAGGCGCCCCGACCAGAACACACCTATTTCTCGATCGCGGTCACCCAATTCGGCGCGATGGATGGTGTCGAGGCCGGGTTGTGGGTGGCGTATTCCGCCATCGAAACACTCCCATTGGTCCATCGTGGTGGGGTTTCCGCGAGCATCGGTTTCCTGAGGGGTGGTGCCTCGGGCTTGGTCGAGGTGAATGGTGGCGGCGCGGTAGATGAACTCGGCTGCCCGGCCAACTCCCGGGGTAGAGGGCAAGAATCCCGGGTTGATCTGAAACGACACATTCGTGCTGTGAAGCAATGAGGTGCGCGTCGAGAGGTAGCCGCGTAACCATTCCGCCGAAAACCAGCTTCGGCCCGTCTCCCGCTCTGTGGCCGCGAACTTTTCAAGCTCGGCCTGGATGTCCGGCCCCGAATGCTGCAAAAAAGCTGAACCCGCGGTGCGCGTGGTGTCCACGACGTCCGCGGGTGCGACTGCACGAGCAGCGGAAACGAGCGCTGCGACAGTCTGTTCAAGTGAAGGCAGGGGAAGGGTTTTCGGTTCCGGTGCGGTCATGTATTTATTCTGTCTACCCGGAGCGCCGACGAACAACCCCCGCCGGCTGTTTTCCACCCCCTTGCTGCACCCGATCGCCACTTTCCCTATAGCCGGCTACAGCCCTTCGGTGTCATGTGAATTACTGAGGGTCCGGAGCCCGATAGCTGCGGTAACCGTGAGCAATCCGGCAATAATCGTGAAGGCAATGCGCTGCGAGTGAACGAATGTGTCAACGACAGCGTCGCTCCACGCGCCATGCGGAAGGTCCACACCAACCACGATCGCCATGACAGTACCGATAACCGCAACACCGATCGAGTTACCGAGCTCCTGCGCAGTGTCGTTCAGAGCTGCGCCGATCGAGGTGTGCTCTTCCGGCAGCGAACCAATCAAACCCACAGCAGCCGTGGTCATCACGGTCCGCATACCGATAGTCATGAGCAGCATTCCGGTCGCGCACCAGGCATAGTTCGTGCCGACACCGACCCACCACACAACCAGGCTGACCAGGACGAATGCAGTACCAACGGCACAGGTGAAACGCTGTCCGTACTTTTCAACCATCTTATCGACGACGGGCCCAGCGGCCAGCATGCCAATGACGAAGGGCAGGTTTGCTACGCCCGCAACCCACGGCCGCCATCCCCACGCGTATTGGTACAGTTCGGCCGACGCGAACATGACTGCAGCCATGGCCAGCTGAGTTGCGACCTGCAGGATAGCCGAGCCGGTCAGGGTAGGGATCCGGAAGAATGACAGGTCCAGCATCGGGTCTTTAGCCGTGTGTTCCCGCCAGATAAACGCAACGAGCGCGAGAACGGATCCGCCAAGGGACATCAGGGTTCGCGGAGCACCCCACCCGAGTTCTGCACCGTTCGTCAACGCATAGAGCAACAGGCTGACGGCTAACCCGGAGAAGATGGCGCCAGCGAAATCGATCGGGCCACTCTTTTTCGCTTGTGTGTCGTCGTGAGCCAGTCCGAAGTAGACGCCTAACCAGGCGATTAACGCTGTCGGAGCATTAAGCATCAGCAGCCAATGCCAATCCCAGTTTTCGACGGCCAAACCTGACAGCACCGGCCCGATAGCGAAGCCCGCCATCGATACGGTGATGATCACGCCGATGGCTTTTCCGCGCAGGGCGTCGTCGTCAAACAATCTAAAAACCAGAGACATGGTCAGTGGCGCAATGCCGGCGGCGAAGGCGCCCGATAATGCGCGGATGGCGATGAGCTGCCCTGTGGTGTGGCAGAACATTACGCATAATCCCGCGAGACCGAAGAGGGCCAGGCCCCACAATAAAGTTCGACGACGGCCGAGTCTGTCTCCCAGGGTGCCGCCGACCATGAGAAACGCGCCGAAGGTGAGTGAATAGGCGCTGACGATCCACTGCAGACCGGTGGAGGTGGAGCCGAGGTCGCGGCCGATGACGGGGAGGGCGATGTTCAGGATTGAGTTGTCGAGCATTTCGACGAGCATCGTGAGGCAGAGGCCGAGGAGAGCCGGCCATGCTTCGAGTAGCGATTGAGCTTTTCTGTCCTCCTGTGGAGGAGCTGTGATGGTTGTCATGAGTGTCCTTTGTTCGTGGTTGTGAGTTCGTGTTCGTGGAACAGATTCGTGAAAAGACTGATCGAGTACCGCATTCGGAGGGGTGAACTCTATCGGTAGCGATCCTTATCGAATGACGTTCGGTTACTCGAATTGTGTTCGAATATAGAACGGCGTTCGTTTGGTGTCAAGGGGAGAGGCCGGCTGATACGATCGAGACATGCCCAGCAGCGAAAAGACAACCGATCGGAAGCCGTCACCAGGTAAAAAGCTGCCCCCCTCGGTGCAACGACCATCGGCACGCCGATCGGCTCGCCGCGCGGTGCTGTCAGAAGAATCCATTATTCGCGTGGCAATTGCGCTTCTGGACCGTGATGGCGCGGACAAACTGACCTTGCGCAAGATCGCATCTGAACTCGACGCCGGTGTTGCGAGTTTGTACTGGTACGCCAGCGGAAAAGATCAACTTCTCGCTATGGTGTCGGATGAACTCATCCGCAGGGCGATCGCAAAGAGTGAAGAACTTGAGCAGCACGGACTACTGGCGCCAGACGCTTTCTCCGAAGTGTCCTTTGCTGAACCTCATCCCTCGACGAGCGACGCAGCGGCCGAGGCCTTGGCTCAGATCCGACGCTTATTGTTGTGCCTCTTTGAACAAATGATTGAGCACCGTTGGCTAGCCCTTCAGCTAATGAATAATGGCCCCGACCAGTGGTATGCACTTCGGTTTTGGGAACTGATTGGCCGACAAATCCAACGGCTTGGATTACACAAACGCGAAGAATTATTCGCCACGAATGCCGTCGTCAATTATGCATCGGGAATTGGTGCGGAAGCATCGAGCCACACAGGGCATAAAAACTTAGACCCAGCTGAAGCTGAAGAGGACATGCATGCGCAAATTAACGAATGGGAACAATTAGACCCAGTGGAATTTCCGTTCGTTCACGATATTGTGGAGGAATTTACCGAGCATGATGATATTGCCGAATACTCCTACGGCTTAGAGTTACTCCTCGGCGGGCTGGAAAGGCAAACCTGGAAATAAGCCTGGGCCCGTGGGAGTGAACTGGTTCGCGGCCTACCCGCGTAAAAACTCCTCCCACCGTGGCCATTCGCGTGCCACCTGGTCAACGCCCATCTCATAGGACTTCTGCAATTTCTCCACGTTCCGCTCTTTGTTGTGGACAGGCATCTGGTCGGGATAGAACACCATTGCCCGTCCTTCTTTTTCCCATTGCGCGATTTTTTCTTTCGAATGGTTGTAATGTTCTGCGCGCTGAAGAATAGCTTCTGCAACAGCAGGTTGTTTGCGGAAATAACTCCGAATCAGACGGGCCTGTGACATGGGTTCCCGTCGAAAAGATTTCGGCCGAGTAAGAATGAAGAGGAATTTGGAATAACCGTCCTCGATGGCAGCATCATAGGCAAATCCGCCCGTTGGTCCCATTGCGCCGTCGTAATAGTCATGGCCGTCAACATGGGCCACCGGCATAAAGAACGGAATTGTTGAGGACGCGCGGGTATACGCAGATAACTGTTCCAGCGTCTGAACGTCGTCGCGTCGCCACCATGTCATATCCCCGGTATCGGCACGTAGAGCGCCGATAGCGAATTCGGGAGAACTTTTCATAAAGGCGTCGAAATCCATCTCCGCTATTTCGCCAGGCATAACGGATTCCGTGTAGATAAATTCAGTATTGAAATACCCTTTACCTTTAGCGAAAGTTTTCCATCCACCGAATCGTGGGTCCTCAACAAAATCCACAAAAGATGCTTTAGCTCTCGTCCGATTCTTAATGAGGAAATTGACAACATGCGTTGTTCCCGCTGATATTCCGCCGACCCATCCCGGATTAACCTTGTGGTCAATGAGCGCCTGAACTGCACCAACGGTGTAACTATTCCGCATTCCGCCACCTTCGAAAACAATGGCAACATCTGGGCAGTCCAGGGGAGAATCGGACGTTCCCCACGGGGCGGTCGAGGGATCTTCAGCAGATGACGTCATAAACTCAGCATAACCTGAGTGTTATCCTCAGATCAGTACTTCGCGGGAGCCCACCATAGAGGGCTGAGAAAACACTGTTCCTTCACCGCGCGGATATCGTCGTCGTGCCGATATCGCGAACGGATATCACGTGCCGGGGAAGAATGTTGACCGTATGAACCTGATCCGGGTTATACCGGCGATAGGGAGTAAAGCTGTGAGGAAAGATAAAAATACCGGTAACGCGCGTCCCGCCCGACGGTGGCGGGTCGTCGACATCATTACGGCCGCCGTGTTGGGCGTGGCGACGGGCTTAATTTTCTGGGTCTGGAACGGCCTGGGCGGCGCATGGTACAGCGCTATCGAGTCCCTACTGCCCGGTTTTGGTGGCCTCGTGACCGGGGTTTGGCTGCTCGGCGGCGTGTTAGGTGGCCTGATCATTCGCAAACCGGGTGCCGCGATCATGGTGGAAGTCATCGCCGCCATCATCTCTGCGGTACTGGGTAACCAGTGGGGAATCACCACGGTCTACTCCGGTTTGGCTCAGGGGATCGGCGCCGAGCTCGTCTTCATGGCGTTCATGTACGCCCGCTACACCTTGACCGTCGCCATGCTCTCCGGGGTAGGCGCGTCGGTCATCGAGTGGTGCTACGAATGGGCGTCGGGAAACTATGCCCGGTCAGTCCAATACAACCTGATCTACCTTGTCTCCCTGTCCGTGTCGGGGGCCATTCTCGCCGGCGCTCTGGGCTTCTTCCTGGTCCGGGCACTAGCGCGTGCAGGTGCGTTGGATCGCTTCGCTGCCGGGCGGGAAAGCACTGAGCTGGTCTAGTGGCGCACGTACACGACGACGTTCGGACGCCCGCGCGGGTGGTGGCCGAGGGCTTCGGTTGGCGGCACGCGGGGCGTCGGCAACCGGCGCTGGCCGATGTGAATTTTCGCATTGAACCAGGCGAGAAAGTCCTACTCCTCGGCACATCAGGCTCGGGGAAGTCGACGCTGATGGCCGGGATGGCCGGGGTCCTCGGCGACTCGGATGACGGCGATTATGCCGGCCGATTGCTCATTAATGGGGTGGATGCTCGCAGTGTCCGCGGGCAGGTCGGTTTGGTGCTGCAGGACCCCGATTCGCAGGTCATTTCCTCGCGGGTCGGCGACGACATTGCCTTCGGTTGCGAGAATTTGGGTTTCCCGCGTGCCGAAATCTGGGAGCGTGTCCGGTGGGCCCGTGACCTCGTCGGGCTCACTGTTCCCCTTGACCACCCCACTGAGCAGCTTTCCGGCGGGCAGAAGCAGCGCTTGGCCCTCGCTGGTGTCCTGGCCATGGGTGCCGGCTTGATCCTCTTGGATGAGCCCACCGCGAATATCGACCCCGAGGGTGTGGCCGATGTCCGCAAAGCTGTGATCGCTGCCGCCGAGAGCACCGGCGCAACAGTCGTCATCGTGGAGCACCGCGTCGACGTCTGGCGTGATGTTGTTGACCGCATCATGGTGGTGGGCGATTCCACGATTCGTGCCGACGGCCCCACCGACGAGGTTATTCGCACGATGGGGGAACAGCTCGCCCATGATGGAGTATGGATTCCCGACGTTCCTCTGCCGCTTGATAATTCGTGGCGACGGGAGCGTCAGGGCCGCGCTGTGTCTGACCAGCAGCGCGCTGTGTCGGGTGGAGCAGGCGAGGGTCGTGGGGCATCACCGACGAACACGCTGCTCCGGACGCATGACCTGGCCGTCGGGTGGGATGGCCGCGCGGTCAACACGGGAATTTCGCTGGACGTGACTTCCGAGCCGACGGTCATCACCGGGCCCAACGGTGCCGGTAAATCAACTGTTGCCTTGACGCTCGCGGGGCTGTTGGCGCCGGTGGAGGGGGACATCGATGCATCAGCACTCATCGCCAGGGAAAGGTCGGGCAAGGCAACGTCGGTAGCAATCCATAGAAAGCGTGACGCCAGTAGTAACCCGATGGAGTGGTCGTCGAGGGCCTTAGCTCAGCGCATCGGGACCGTGTTCCAAGACCCCGAGCATCAATTTGTGGCCCGAACTGTCCGCGACGAATTGCTCGTCGGCCCCCGGGTGTGCGGGATTGACCCAGATGTTGGTGAACGCCGTGCCGATGAACTGCTCCGACGCCTGCACCTAGAGAACCTCGCCAAGGCGAATCCGTTTACCTTGTCGGGTGGCCAGAAACGTCGGCTCTCTGTGGCGACGGTGCTGTCCACTCGCCCCGACGTGGTGATTTCGGATGAACCGACGTTTGGCCAGGATAGGACCACGTTTATCCAGCTTATCGAGCTGTTGCGCGAGATGAGTGACGACGGTGTGGGGGTGCTCGCTATCACGCATGATCCTTTGGTAGTGGACCTGCTGGGTGTGCGCCACGTCCGGTTGGCCTCGGGAGGAATGGAGGTTCAGCGATGACCCGTGCGACGCCTCGAAGCGTGAACTTCAACCCGACGGCTCGCATTGCCGCGATGGCTCTTATTGCAACGCCACTTCTCATTTCGGTCGATATCGTGTCAGCCGGTGTGGCGCTGATCTGCGAATTGCTGGTCGCGCCGTTCCTGGGGATGGGGTGGGGCCGGATTATCCGTCGCGGATGGCCGGTTTTTATGCTCGCGCCGCTCACGGGTGTGTCGATGCTGCTCTATGGCCGGCCTGAGGGCAAAGAATATCTATCCTTCGCATTTGCCCACATCACGGACAATTCGGTGTCCCTGGCCCTAGCGATCATGGTGAGGGTTTTGGCCATCGCCCTGCCCGCAGTCATCTTGTCCGCGGATACCGACCCCACCGACCTTGGCGACGGCCTAGCGCAAATCTGGCATTTGCCGGAGCGATTCGTCATCGGTTCTGCGGCTGGTGTCCGCTTGGTGAGTTTGTTCGAGCGCGATTATTCGGCGATGCACCGTGCTCGTCGTACCCGTGGCCTGGCGGATTCCGGCCGGATCCGTCGAACGCTCACTATTTTCTTCGCCCTGTTAGTGCTCGCGCTTCGTCGCGGCGGAAAACTGGCGACGGCCATGGAAGCCCGTGGGTTCGGCTCGGATCGGCCCCGGACCTGGGCTCGAGAATCGCGCCTGCGGTGGCCGGACTGGGTATTGATGGTCGGTGCGCTCCTCGTTGCGCTGATGGCCCTGGTGACGGCATGGATGACCGGCTATTTGCGCTTCTTGGGGACATGATGCGGAGGCGGCGATGACAAGCGACATCACCACGTTGTTTCGTGAATCGGGAGCAACACCTTCCCGGTTAGCCTCCGCTATAGGAATCAGAGTGGCCAGTACCGACGAGGGCCCCACTGATCTGCGTCGGTTAGTTGATGAAGGATCCATACCCGATTGTTTTTCGACGGAGCCGGGGAGCACAGTGCTCATCGACGGATTGTCTGGCTCGGGTAAAACAACGCTCGCGAAATACCTGGCGGAGGCGACCGGGGCCCGAGTGATCCATTGTGACGAGTTTTATCCCGGATGGTCTGGGCTGATGGAGGCCTCCAGAATCGTGGCGGATTGTGTTTTGGCACTTGCCGACGCTGGCTACCGGCGCTGGGATTGGACTGTCGACGGGCCGGGGGAGTGGGTAGCCGTGGATCCGGGCGAACCGCTCATCGTCGAGGGCGTCGGTGCGGTAACGACTGCTTCGCTGGAGGCTGCTCGTCGGCGACTGCTAGACCAGCGACGGTTGCGTTATCAGCTGCAATTGCGTTATCAGTGTCCGCGTCGAAGTGGTCAAACGCCGAAATCCCAGGAAGATGCGGACATCGTGGCTATTGAGGTGCGTGCTGATGCACACCGTCGACAGCAGCGGGCACTACACCGCGACCCAGGATTTAAAGAGTTTTGGGCTATGTGGGCTGAGCAGGAAGCCGACTATGAAGCCTCGCGCGGGAAGCCAACCGTCGCTATGTGGAACGACCTCGCAGCCGGATAAGACTTCACCGTTCACATTGGCCGGGTTTACTGGCCTGCTCCCCGGCAGCTCCGGCAAATTCCTATTTCTTAGTGATCGGCCCAACATGCATGTCAACGGTATCGCCAGAACATGCGTCGGTGGGGTAATCAACAAAGAGTGCGGCCTTCTCGTCAGGCGGATATATCCGCAGGCCACGAGCCTGCTGGGGCTTACATGACTGCGGCGAATAATTCCCCGCCTGCGCCTTCTTAACCGTCACAGTGGCAGCCTCCCCAGGGGCAACGGTGACCAGAGACGCCGTGGCATTGCGGTCCTTATCAGCCGGCTTACCAACCTGATGCCCATCATTCCCACCGACGGCACTGACACCGGGATATCCATAAAACGTGCAGGGATGATCGGACTGGTTAGTTAGCGTGATCGTGAGATAGCTGGACCCGGCTGCTCCGCTCTCAGTCTTCAGGGACGCTGCGATATCCGCGGTGTGGCACCGATCGCCACGTCCTGTAGATGCAGCACCTGCCGCTTGATGTGCTGCAGCGTCGTTAGATTCTGAACCGTTCGTCGTCGACGGCTCTACTGTCGACGAACCAGACAGCGACGGCGACGGTGCAGCGGACGACTCTGACGGGGTGCGCTGTGCCTGTGAACTCGCGGAAGGAACCGTCGACTCTGATCCCGTGTTCGTGGAGGACGTACCGCTCCCACATGCTGCGAGGATGCACGTGCTCACCGTGAGTGCAGCGAAGACGGCGCCGCGCTGGGCTGCTGCGCCGCGCCGGGCCGATCCATGAGAGCGTGCGTGTCGCTGTGGCTTCGGTGAGTGGTTCATATGTCCGAGTGTAGCCGTCGGCAGTGGTGGGGCTGGGTGAAGAAAACCGAATTAGCGTCGAATTACGTGAACTATGTCTCATAGATTGTCGGAAGCCTTTAAAATCACAGTCATTCGTTGTTAAAAAAGTGGCGTATTGATGTCTGATCGCGGGCGTGCGTCTTACCGATTTCTATGTGTGAGAGGAACCGTCATGGCTCTGAACTCTGATTTTGATCTTTACCAGCTGCCGGAGGATTACCAAGGGGTGCGTGAAGCCATCCGGGAGATCGCGGAGAAAAGCATCGCCCCGCACGCCGCTGATGTCGACGAGAATGAGCGTTTTCCGCAGGAAGCCCTGGACGCGCTGGTAGAGACGGGTTTCAACGCTGTGCACATTCCAGAGGAGTACGGCGGAGCCGGCGGGGATTCGGTCATGGCGTGCATCGTCATTGAGGAAGTCGCGCGCGTGTGTGGTTCGTCCTCGTTGATCCCGGCGGTGAACAAGTTAGGGACGATGGGCCTCATTTTGAAGGGGTCAGAGGAGCTAAAACAGCAGGTCCTCCCGGATATCGCCGGTGGGAAAATGGCTTCCTACGCGTTGTCGGAACGAGGAGCAGGCTCCGATGCGGGATCGATGAAGACGCGTGCCCGCAAAGATGGCGACTCGTGGGTGCTCAATGGATCGAAATGTTGGATCACTAACGGCGGCAAGTCCACCTGGTACACCGTGATGGCGGTCACCGACCCGGACAAAGGAGCTAACGGCATTTCCGCATTCATGGTCCACGCCGATGATGAAGGTTTCGTCGTCGGCCCCAAAGAGAAGAAGCTGGGGATCAAGGGGTCTCCGACGGCCGAGCTGTACTTCGAGGATTGCCGCATTCCCGCTGACCGCATCATTGGCGACGAGGGGACCGGCTTTAAGACCGCCCTGGAAACCCTGGATCACACGCGCCCGACAATTGGTGCGCAGGCTCTCGGCATCGCGCAGGGGGCGTTTGATCAAACTGTGAAGTACGTGAAAGAGCGTGAGCAGTTCGGCCGCCGGATTGCCGATTTCCAGAACACGCAATTCATGCTTGCCGACATGAAAATGAAGATCGACGCTGCCCGCCTCATGGTGTACACGGCAGCATCGAATGCCGAGCGTGGCCACGCCGAGGGTGGGGAGCGCTTAGGTATGCTCGCCGCGGGCTCGAAAGCCTTCGCGTCAGACGTCGCTATGCAGGTGACGACGGACGCTGTGCAGTTGTTCGGTGGTTACGGATACACCCGCGATTTCCCGGTTGAACGCATGATGCGCGATGCCAAAATCACGCAGATCTACGAGGGAACGAACCAGATCTGCCGCATGGTGATGGGCCGACAGATACTGAAGTAGGCGCCTAAGGTGGCGAACTATGAAGCAAATCCAATCTGTTCTTCGCAAGATAAGACCATTCTTATGGTTCGTCGGCGCAGTATGTGTTGTAGGAGCGATCTGGTTTGCATTGAAGGGTAACTATGCCATGGCTACCAACCTTGGGCTGGTGGCTGGGCTCGTTGTCGCGGTTCCGGAACTGCTCAGTCAAAATGTAAAAAAGAGCGACAAGCCCATGCCGACTAGTGACGAGATTGCCCAACACCAAAAGCGCCATCCTACCGCGACACTCGCCGAATCTATCAACGATCTGCGTGGAGAGAAATAGCAGCTAACTCGTCGCTTTAAGTCCTGCGACACCACCGATGATCATGCACAGGAACATGATCTTGAGCAGGGAGACCGTCTCTTGCCCCGTCGCCATTCCCCATACGACGGTGCCGACGGCCCCAATGGATACCCACACGGCATAGGCCGTGCCGACGGGCACATCGCGCATCGCCAGCGATAGACCCACCATGCTTAGCGCGGCGGCGATGACGAAAATGATGGCGGGCACGAGCCGGGAGAAGCCCTGTGACTCGTGTAGCGCTACGGCCCAGGTGGTCTCGAATAGGCCAGAGACAATCAGGATGATCCACGACATGGTGTCCGTTACCTCTCTTTTTCTTCATCTGCACTCGGGTAGGCATGGCCCTAGGTATCCTGGGAACCGTGTCTGCACCTGAACAAAAACCCTCGAATCCGTCCTCATTTGGTCGCACAGAAGCGTCTGCTCACACCAGCAGCCAGCCTTCCGACGTTTCCATCGCTCAAGCTCACCAATTAGAACCTATTGCCGACGTCGCTCGGCGTGCCGGCATCCCCGACGAAGCTACGGTGCCTTATGGAACGACGAAGGCCAAGGTGACCGTCGGAAAGTTAGCACAGAGTGCAACGAAGGGAAAGGTTGTCCTGGTGACGGGCATGTCTCCGACGCCGGCGGGGGAGGGGAAATCAACTGTCCTCATTGGTCTGGTCGACGGGTTGGCATCGGCTGGCGTGAAAGCGATGGCGGCGCTGCGGGAGCCGTCGTTGGGGCCAGTGTTGGGGATGAAAGGTGGCGCTGCGGGTGGGGGATACTCGCAGGTCGTCCCCATGGAGGACATTAATCTGCACTTCACGGGGGATCTCCATGCGATCACGTCGGCGAATAATGCGCTGGCCGCGCTGATCGATAATCACGTTCAGCAGGGGAACTCCCTGAATCTTGACCCGCGAAAGATTGTGTGGCGACGGTGCCTGGACGTGAACGACCGTGTCCTGCGGAACATCATCACTGGTTTGGGCGGCAAAGGCGGCGGCGTGCCGCGCGAAGCCGGGTTTGATATCACCGCGGCCAGTGAAGTGATGGCGGTTCTGTGCTTAGCGCGGGATCTCGCCGATTTGAGGGAGCGGCTTGGCCGTATGCTCATCGGCTACACGCGGGATAACGATCCGGTCTTCGTGCATGACTTGGGTGTGGAGGGGTCCCTTGTTGCGTTGTTGCGTGATGCGATGTCGCCGAACCTTGTTCAAACGCTAGGTGGGGCACCGGCGCTGATCCATGGGGGGCCGTTCGCGAATATTGCGCATGGGTGCAACAGTGTTATCGCGACTAATGCAGCACGTGAATTGGCTGATGTTGTGGTGACGGAGGCCGGTTTCGGCGCGGATTTGGGTGCCGAAAAATTCACGGATATTGCCTCGGTGGCCGGCGATTTCGCCGCAGACGTGGCCGTCATTGTGGTGACTGCCCGGTCGCTGAAATATAACGGCGGTGTGGCGCGCGGTGGCCTCAATGACGAGAACGTGGAGGCCGTGCGGTCCGGCTTGGCCAACGTGGAACGCCATTGTGCATCGTTGCGGCGGCTGGGAATGCAGCCCATCGTGGCCGTCAATAAGTTCGTGACTGATACCGACGCGGAACTCGCGGCTATCAAGGAGTGGGCGGACGACCACGGACTTCGTGCAGCCGTAGCGAATGTGTGGGGCGAAGGCGGTGCAGGAGCAGCTGACTTGGTGGCCGAGGTTCGTGAAGCGTTAGCGGACGAGCCGGTGCGGACCGCCACGGGCCAATCGGGTACAGCGCGGACGCGTATTTATGACCCGCAGGACGGTGTTGAGGCAAGCATCGCAACCATTGCGCACGACATTTATGGCGCTGAGCAGGTGGAATACTCCCAGCAAGCAGGTAAAGACCTGGCTCAGCTGAAGCGCCACGGGTGGGATACCTTGCCGGTGTGTATTTCTAAGACCCCGTATTCGTTTTCTGACGATCCGTCAGCGGTCGGAGCGCCGAAGAATCACACGCTGCATGTTCAACGGCTGATCCCCAAGCTCGGACCTGGATTCGTCGTGGCCCTCACCGGAACAGTTTTCACGATGCCGGGGCTGCCGAAACACCCGGCTGCCATGGAGATCGATGTCACCGACGACGGAACCATCACCGGGCTGTTTTAGAAACGTTTGGGCTGTTTGGGGGCGGGCTGTGCGGCGGAGTGAAGCGAGATTTTCGCGTTTAGCCGTTCGGTTTAGCCATTGAGTTCGGTAACAGCGTCGCCTGCAGCATTGAGAGCCGACAGCGATTCCGATGAGCCCAGGTCAGCCAGGGAGTCCAGCACGATCGTGTGCGGCCGGGCCTCCAAAACATCACGTGATAATGACCCGGTGAGAACGCCGACTCCGCGCACCCCTGCATTCGTGGCGGCATCCAGGTCGGCGGTGGTATCGCCCGCAGAAATCACCTCAGCGACGTTCGTCACGCCGGTGAGTTCCATGGCGTGATGAATGAGGTACGGCGCGGGGCGTCCCGCCCGTACGGTGTCGCTGGTTACCAGTGCGTCGACGGAAAAAGGGGCGTTGTTCGCGTCGTCGATAAGTCGGGACGAAACGGTCGTTTCATCCGGAGCCATAGACAGAGCACGAGCGCCCCACCCAGCTGCAGAGAGGACGATCTCGGCAATCGACCGCTGAAAGCCGGTGGTCAGCGCAACTTTTCCGCCCTTACGCTGGAACTCTCGTAACGGCTTTTCAACCCCGGGGATAGGCGTTGGAGGATTGTTGGTGTATTCGGTCTGCAGCCCTTCGAGGAAATCGTTGTATGCAGTGTTGATGGTCTCTTCCGACGGGGTAAAACCGCCAGAGCTCAGCAGCGCGATAATCGCGCTGCGCTTCTCAGTGCCCTTGACCTGGTTAACTTGATCAGGCGTGACAGTGATGCCCTGTTTCTCCACGCTTTCGCGCAATTGGCGGTACACGACTCCGCCTTCGTCGATGGTGGTGCCAGCAATATCGCATACAAGGAGGGTCATGCCTGAACCCTAACAGTTTTCGTGTTGTGGTTAAGAAAACTCGACAGATCTCAGTAATAGCGACCACCATAGAGACCATGGATATGTTTAGGTCAGCCGAGGAAACACAGTCTCACGAGAACGGAGTGGGGAATAAAACCGATCTTATTATCGTGGGCGGAGGCATCGTAGGCCTAGCTACTGCGTGGCGCGCTCACCACCAGGGCCGACGAGTTCACGTTATTGATCGCGCTAGTCGCCCGGTTGGCGCATCTATCCAAAACTTCGGCCACGCGTGCTTTACTGCTCAAGCCGACGCTATTCAGGATGTCGCGGCAGACTCCCGTAATGGATGGAAAGCAGCCGCCGCTGAAACTGGTTTGTGGGCGGCGCAACCAGGCACAGTCGTACCCGCTGTGAGCGAGACCGAGATGACCGTGCTCCGCCAGTTCCACGACCACCGCGGTTCTGAGCAGGTCACGCTCTTGAGCGCGGAGGACACACGTGAACGGCTGGGCCTCACGGGCTCCGAAAACAGCGGCACTGGTGACATCATTGGTGGGGCACATTTGCCACTCGACATGAGGATCAACCCGCGGGAAGCTGCGCCGCGCCTGGCAGAATGGTTAGCCGCGAATGGCGTCGAATTTAGCTGGAACACGGCCGTTCACCATGTGGGGGACGGCCAGGTTGATACCTCCCGTGGAACCTTGTCCGCTAACGAAGTCGTCGTCTGCCCTGGACATCACGTCGGAGAAATATTCCCCGATATTGCGGAACGTAACGGGCTGAGAACCTGCATCCTGGCCATGGCTTTGATTGATCGTCCCGACCATATTCCCGCAGACCTCGCGATGCTGACGGGGACGTCGCTCGCCCGCTATGACGGTGTGGCTGCCATGCCCGGTGTGCCAGATCTGCGTGAAGAATTATTAGACACTAAGCCAGAATTAGTGGGATGTATTGCCAACCTTATGGCTACTGCTTTGCCGGACGGCGCAATTCCTGGTCTCAACTCCAGTGGTAGCGGAATATTTATCGGCGATTCCCACGATTACGCGCAATCACCAGAACCATTTATTCAGCAGAGCATTGCAGATCTGCTTATGGACAATGCGTCTGCATATCTCGGCATCGAGCAGCCGGTGGTGCGTCAGCGCTGGCAGGGTCGATACGCGGACAGTCCGGACACCAACCTTGTTCTCGAGCGGCCCGATGACCGCACTACGGTGGCTGTCGTCGCTTCTGGAATTGGGATGACGCTATCGTTCGGGATCGCAACCCTGATTACTGAACACCGCGATGCACCTGACTTCTAGCCGTTTTTAACCGTCAGTCTTAGTACAACGAGCCAGACAGTGGCTGCCGTTTGTTGAGGATAATTGCCCAAGCAATGTGTCCATTAGCGGCGATTAAGGCGCAGGTGTCAATGAGATATCGTCGGGGTTTTCCCACGTCAAGGCGATATTGAACTGCTCTAACCAGGAGTCAATATCCCCGTAGGTTGTCAGCCCGTCGACGACGGTGGCTGTCACGGATAGAGCGTGCGCCAATTCGGCGGCAGTGATAAAGCCCTGTGTGTAGGCGTCCTCGAGCTCGTCTAGATCGAGGACTTCCATGGAATAGCGGCCGTCCGCGCCGGGGTCGCGGTTGTAGAGAACGATGTCCGCGTAGTAGTCGGTGGTCGTCCAGATCGGGCGCTC
>NZ_JAUMTY010000033.1 GCF_030530965.1 Corynebacterium sp.
CGCTGTAAATAATCCGCCGGCGATCATGACAATGGCGGGTGTGGGGGAGAACCCGAAGACGAGACCGAAAACGCCCATCATGATGGCGGTGGCAACAATGAGGTGTTTGCGCTCGAATCGGTCAACCAGCGGAACCATCAGTAATGAACCGACCGGATAACCGATGTAGGTCACCGCGGTATATGCGATGGAATCGACGACATCAAACCCTTTTGCCGCCAGAGCGAGGGTCGCGATCGTGCCAAAACCGTAGTACCCGAACACCTGAAGGACACTCATGATGGAGACAACGAGCGTGCGTTTCCTCACCGCGGGGGCGAATACTTCCGAGAACTGCACATTCTTCTGGTGGACAGGTCGCACGCGGGTGTCCGGTTCCGCGAGGGTGTGGCCCTCTTTTCGTGCTTCATCCTCGAAACGACGTGCGATCTTTTCGGCTTCGTCGGTGCGGCCATGAGCCTCAAGCCACACCGGCGATTCGGGGAGGAAGCTGCGGATAGCCCACACAATTAATCCACCCACACCGCCGATGATGAACATCCAGCGCCAACCGTCGAACCCCAAAGGCTCGAGGGGAACGAGCCACCGGGCGAGGAACCCTGATAAAGGCACCCCGAAGAAGCTCACCGTGTAGGCCCAGACAATGTAGCGGCCGCGGACCTTAGACGGGAGGATATCGGCAAGGTACGAGTCTGCCAGCGCGTATTCCCCGCCGATGCCGATTCCCGCGACGAACCGCGCGAGGATCAGAACGGAAGCATGCGGCGCGAGACCACACACAATCGAGGCGAGCGAGTAGACCAGCAAGTTGATGATAAAGGTGTGCTGCCGCCCGATGCGGTCCGCCAACCGGCCCATCCAGAGCGCGCCCACAAATTGGCCCAAGAACGCCGACGCCAGAACAAGCGACAGCTGAGTCCCGCCCAGATCGAAGTGCTTCTTCAACACCGTCGACATAATGGGTGCCAGGAAGTTCTCGTATTGATCGAAGAATACTCCCAATCCGATCACAATGGTGATCAATTTGTGTGACCGAAGGACGGGGAGCCGGTCCATCCGCGCAGCAATGGAAGGGGACTCTTCTGAGGCTGGAGAACCAGAAGATAAAGGTCGGGAGCGAGACATAGTCCCCTAATATAGACCGCTTGGTCTGGAAGTGGAAATAGAGCAAGTAGAAGTAGCGGACGCGAAATGCGCGCGGAACACATGTAAAAAACGCCGCGCAAATTCGATACGGTAGGGGGCATGACGGTTGAAGTCTCAGAGATCACTGATTTCTTAGCGCACACCCCGCCCTTTGACAGCATTACCGACGACCACCGCGCACGGGTCGCCCGAAACGCAACCATGCTCTACGTCAAAGCGGGCGAAAAAGCCGACGCCACGTCTGATACATCACACAGTCACTCGCGGGGCACGTCGGCTGACGACCCCATGACCGGAATTCGCATTGTCCGGTCCGGGGCCATCAACTGCTTCGGTGAACGGGATCAACTGGTTGACCGCTTCGGCCCCGGCGAAATTTATCCGCGCCGGGTATCGGATAAACCGACGCAGCACTATTCCTATTGGGCGCATGAAGATAGCCTGCTGATTGAGATTCCCGTCGAGGTTATCGAAAGCCTCCAGAACTATCCCGAAGTCACGACGTTCTTCGGCACAGTGACGACGAGGCGCCGCAGCTCAGCCAACGAATTGCGGGAGACGTCGGGCACAGGGGGAGTCGCCGATATCGACGCCCTCCGCGGAACCGTCGGCGAGGTCGCCGTGAAACCCGTCATCGTTTCGCCCGAGACCACGATCCGCGACACCGCCACCAAAATGAGCGAGCGGAATTTATCCAGCGCCATCGTCGTGAAGGCCGCCGACGACGACCAGCACCCGAGCAGGATCGTCGGCATTGTGACGGATGCAACGCTGCGGTCGGAAGTGCTCGCGAAGGGGGCGGACCCGTCGGGCCCCGTGGAACGCATCATGTCGCCCAAACCCATGGTGACCTACGCCAGCATGCCGCTGTTCGAGGGCATGCTGCAGCTTACGGAAGCCCGTGTGAACCATCTCCCCGTGATTGACGATGACAATGTCGTTGGAGTCTTGACGACGGGCGCCGTCATGCGGCAGCTCCAGGGCGACCCGATTTTTGCCGCCGCGCAATTCCGCGAAGCGCGAACAGATCAGCTCTCTGAGTGCTTTGACGCGGTGATCGACGTGGCCGTGCGTTTCATCGACCGTGGCGCCACTCCGCACGAGGCCACGAGGCTCTTGACCCTGGGCACCGACGAAATGATGAAGCGCGTCATCGAATTAGTGCAGGAGGAAATCGGGCCTGCCCCGGTGCCCTTCTGCCTTGTTGTGATGGGATCGCTGGGCCGCTCCGAAATGGTGCTCTCTAGCGACCAGGACCATGCCATCATCCTGTCCGATGAGTACGACCCCGATAAGCACGGTTTCTACTTCAAACAGTTGGGTGAAAAGTTCAGCAGCCTGGTGCACCAAGCCGGGCTGCCCGTGTGCCCCGGCGACATGATGGCGTCCAATAGCAAGTGGCGTCTGACAGCGACTGCCTGGGAAAAGGAATTTAGTACATGGACTGATGACCTCGGCCCGAAGGCATTAATGAAAGCACAAACCTTCTTCGACATGCGCCCCGTGGTCGGAGATAGTGAACTGTGCGACGACGTCCGCTCCGCCGCTCTCATGACTGCGCGCCGGGATCGACGCTTCCTTAACGCGCTGGTGAAGATTGCGCGCCACCGCGAACCGCCGCTGGGCTTCTTCCGCGGATTCGTCCTGGATCGGTCCGGGAATTACGCCAACACTCTTGATATCAAGAGGGGCGGGCTGACGGCTGTCGTTCAGCTCGCGCGGTTGTATGCGATTCAAGCGTGGGTGGATGAGGTCGGCACGCGTGATCGGTTGCGAGCTGCGGCGCGGGCTGGGGTCATTAGCCACCGTCGGGTTGAGGACCTCGTCGATGCGTTCGATATTTTCCAGCTCATTTTGTTGGCTAACCAGGCTTCGCAGTGGCGGGATGGGAAGGAAACGAACGCTCGCATCGATCCCGATTCCTTGGCTCACTTGGAGCGGGAATCCCTCCGCGATGCGTTCCGGTTGGTTCGTTCCGAGCTCAAATCGGCTGAATCGAGCACGGGCCTATGAGGTTTTTTCGACGACGACCACGCGTGTCGTGGGAAGACTACGCCGACCGCTCCCGCGAGGTGTGCGAACAGTTACGCGAGAGCGACGACCCGCGTGACCGCTCCCGCTGTGCTCTAGCCGAGGCGCTCCACCATTTCTATACAACGCCTGCGCCTGAGTTGGACACCCCGCTGACGGATCTACCGCTGCTGGCTGTAGATGTAGAAACCACTGGTCTGGATGCCGACCGTGACCGTCTACTGTCGGTCGGGATGGTGGCCATCAACGGTCGTGCCATTCCTTTGTCTACGGCGGACCATTGGCTCGTGCGCTATCACGAGGGTGACGTTTCAGTGGGACAGTCGGCGACGATCCACGGGATCACGGATTCGCAGCTGGAGAATGGCCGATCGTTGCTGGATATTCTGACGGATGTTGTTAATGCGGCCGCCGGGCGTGCTCTGTTGGCGCATTTAGCGCTGATCGAGCATGACTTTATTTCCACGGCGTGCGAGCGTGCGGTCGGTGTGCCGTGGAGCCCTCTTCGCGTCGTCGACACGATGGATTTGGAGCGACGGTCGGCGGTGTCATTCGGACGCCGGCCGGGCCGTGGCGAGGTCCGGCTGATGAACGCACGCTATTCCCGTGGGTTGCCAAGCTATCACAACCACAATGCGCTGGTAGACGCCTTGGCGTGCGCGGAACTGTATTTGGCGCAAACGTCGGCCGATCACTTCGGCTCGGAGTTGGAGAGTGTCATTCGAAAGAAGGGGACGACGCGGTGGTGACGCGGCAGGACGACTGCCGTGCACTCACACTGCACCTGCAGCATCTCCGCTGTTTTTAGGATGTTTTCCTTATCAGCTGTGAGGGGTTATGTAGGCTGGTTCGCATGCGAATAGCTCGAATCGCCACTGTTGAAGGTATGACATTTTGTTCCGTGGAGGGTGAGGGCGACGACATCGTCTGCCGCCAAATTGATGGCCACCCGTTCGGGGAACCGACATTAACGGGTAAGGAATGGCCCCTCGCGGACGTCCGACTTTTGGCCCCGATTTTGGCGCCGAAAGTCGTTGCGGTAGGCCGGAACTACGCCGACCACGTGGCGGAAGTCTTCAAAAAGGGGGCCGAGCATCTGCCACCCACGATTTTCTTGAAGCCTCCGACAGCGATTACCGGGCCGGGCTCGCCGATTAGGATCCCCGACTTCGCGACGAATGTTGAATTCGAGGGTGAACTGGCCATCGTTATTGGCCGGCCCGTCAAGAATGTTGCCGCGGAAAATTGGCGCGACGCTGTGCTCGGCTACACCATCGTGAACGATGTTTCGTCCCGTGACCTGCAGTTCTCAGACGGCCAGTGGGTGCGTGCCAAGGGACTTGATACGTTCTGCCCGATGGGGCCGTGGATCGAGACCAACCTCGATGCCCTGGATTTGGAGAGTCTGCCTATCCGCGCTCACCTGACTCACGACGGAACTACCACGGTGAAGCAGGATTCTAATTCGAATCAGATGATTAAGTCGGTTCCGGAGATTATTGAGTGGGTTTCCCAGGCGTTCACGCTTCTTCCCGGCGATGTTATTTCTACTGGCTCGCCTGCGGGAACAGCGCAGATGGTCCCCGGTGACGAGATTGAGATTGAGATACCGGGGCTGGGTTCGCTGAAGAACCCGGTTGTTAAGGCGTAGGTAGGCTACACAGTCGTTGCCCGGCTGCGGCTTTAATTTTCGGCCGTGATTTTTCCGGCCGCGGACCTAATTATCGGCCCCTAATTGTGGCGGATTTCCGAGGCCCCCATCGCGAGAAGCATTGTTTTCATCTTCCCGCATGTTTCCTCAACTTCCTCAGCGGGATTGGATTGTTCGACGATTCCGCCACCGGCCCAGGCTCGGGCATGCTGGAGATCTTTCTCCAGCTCAGCGCACCGAATGCTAACCATGAACTCTCCGTCGCCATTGGCGTGGCACCATCCGACAGCGCCACCGTAAAACCGGCGGTCTCCTTCGGCGGTGCGGATAATTTCCATGGCGGCCTCGGTGGGAACACCAGCAAGAGCGGGGGTGGGGTAGAGGGCCTCGGCAAGTTGGAGAGCGCTGGGCCCGTCGTCGTTAATAGTTGCGCGGATCGGCGTCGCTAAGTGCCACATTTCGGCAGTCTGCATGAGTTCCGGTGAACTCGGAATGTCAACCGTGTGACAGAGCTGGCCGAGCACTCGTCGGTAATGATCGACGACATAATGATGCTCATCCAGATTCTTCGTGCTGTGAAGTAATTGCTGGCCACGCTGTTCGTCTTCCTGAGGGTCGTTGCTCCGCGGAAGCGAGCCAGCCAGGGGATACGCCGACACAACAGGGCCTTGACGCCGAATCAGCATTTCGGGCGAGGAACCGACGAGCCAGTGACCTGTGTATTCGTCCCCGGCAGGGGAGAGATCCGCGAGAAAACCGTCCAGATTCGGAGCGTGGTCAATCAGCCGCGTGGCAAGCAGCCGAGGGTCGATTGGGTCATCGAAGAACAGATCAACATTGCGAGCAATAACAACCTTATCGACGCTGGTCCGCGAGATCGTTCGCGTAACGGCGTCGATAATCTCCGCGTGCTCGTCGAGGCTGGGGTTTTCAGCGACGATGTGCGCGTGGGCACCCTTGCCCCTGTAGAAGGCGGGCGGCTCCAGCGGGCCCGTGTATCGCCACACCGATCGGGGGCTCGTGAGCGCAGCTGGGCGTGACGGATCGAAGGGCAGCGCGCCGACGATGTAGGAGGCTTTTCCGTTGTCTAAGGCGCTTTGAGCGTCGCTAATAGTGGTGAAAGTGGCATCCGAGCCTTGTGTGCGCAACGAGCCGTCAACACGTGAAAGAAGGAAGTCAGGGGCGTTTCGGGGTCGGGGTGCGGAGCTATTGTCGGATGCTGAAGCCACGCTGAAACAGTACGTTCGTTCGCTTGAGGTGGCAAGCTTTTCCGGCGGATTCGTCGTCGAAAATGAAGGTCGGTCGTGATCGCGCAGTGCTCGCGTGATGCTCGGGTGGTGTCACTGTGTTGATCGTGTGCGACAAGGGCGGGGGTGGTGAGAAATCCCGTGTCCACTACGCTTGATGGGCATGAGTGACGTTGTTGTCCGATTTAGTCCATCGCCGACGGGTACTCCCCATGTGGGAATGGTGCGTACTGCTTTGTTTAACTGGGCGTATGCGCGTCATACCGGCGGAAAGATGATCTTTCGTATTGAAGATACCGATGCTAAACGCGATTCTGAGGAATCCTATGCCGCGATTATTGATTCACTTCAATGGTTGGGCATTGACTGGGATGAAGGAATTGGTGAGGTCGGCGGGCCGAATGGTCCTTACCGACAGTCCCAGCGGCTAGATATTTATGCCGATGTTTTAAATAAACTCATTGAGGCCGGCTTTGTTTATCCCGCTTATTCGACGGCGGATGAAGTGAGAGCGCGCCACAAGGCTGCGGGTCGTGATCCTCAATTGGGTTATGACAATTACGACCGCAATTTAACTGATGAACAAATTGCGGAATATGAAAAAGAGGGCCGCAAACCGGTATGGCGTTTCCGTATGCCGGAGCAGGTGTGGGAATGGGATGACCTGGTCCGTGGCCATGTGACATTCCAGCCTGAAACTCAGCCGGACTATGTTGTTGCCCGGTCTGACGGATCTCCTCTGTACCCGCTGGTCAACCCGGTTGACGACGCCATGATGGGTGTCACTCACGTGCTGCGCGGTGAGGACATTTTGGCGTCGACACCTCGCCAGTTGGCTTTGTACGAGGCTCTGAAGAAGTTGGGGATTGCGAAGCAGACTCCGCAGTTTGCGCACTTGCCGTTCGTGATGGGGCAGGGCAATAAGAAGCTGTCGAAGCGGGACCCTGAGTCGAATCTCTTTAACCATCGGGATGCGGGCATCATTCCGGAAGGAATGGTGAACTACCTGTCTCTCTTGGGATGGTCTTTGTCCGCCGATCAGGATATTTTCGGCCGAGATGAATTAGTCAAGAATTTCGACGTTGCCGATGTATTGGGCAATCCCGCGCGATTTGATGAGAAGAAGCTGATCGCTATCAACGCTGAGCATATTCGTATGCTCGACAAAGATGATTTTGCTCAGCGTTTGCGGGCGTACTTGGAAGAGTACAAGGGCTTCCCCGCGGACTATCCGGACGACAAGTTCGCTGTCGCCGCGGAGCTCGTCCAAACGCGCATCAAGACATTGGGAGATGCGTGGGATCTCCTGAAGTTCCTTGTGGTGTCGGATGAGGACTTCGAGATTGACGAGAAGTCGGGCAGGAAGAACCTCAAAGAGGACGCCGTGCAGGCCCTTGATGTGGCGATGGAGGAGCTGGATGCGATCGATGAATCCTCCTTTACGACGGAACGTATTGAAGCTGCCCTGCATGGCGCGTTGATTGACCGGCTTGGTCTGAAGCCACGGAAGGCGTTTGGTGCGATTCGGGTGGCGACGTCGGGGGCTGCGGTGTCCCCGCCGTTGTTCGAGTCCCTGGAGCTGCTGGGGAAGCAGACGACGATGAAGCGTCTGAAGGATGCAAGGGCCGTCACTCCGTGGTCAGCCCAACAGTGATTGGTGCGGCGGCTGGCATTCGTCGGCCCTGAGCGGGTGTTGTGCTGTGGTGGGAATAGCGTTGACCTGAGGATTTGCCCCACATAAGGCCCTATGGTTATATTATTCCCCGTTGCACAGCGCAGCCGGGCCTGGCGGTGCTTTGTGCTCATTGGCCTATGGTGTAATTGGCAACACAGCGGTTTCTGGTACCGCCATTCTAGGTTCGAGTCCTGGTAGGCCAGCAAGAAGCTCTTTGGCTTCTTATGCCCTGTTCGTCTAGCGGCCTAGGACACCGCCCTCTCACGGCGGCGGCACGGGTTCAAATCCCGTACAGGGTACAACACCCCCTCACCTGTTAACGCAGGTCAGGGGGATTTTGCATTTGTCAAATCAGAACTTTCAGCTGGCATGACTACATTTTGACTACATCTAAAAATAGACCGGTTATTGCTTGCTCGGCTGTGTCGAGGTCGTTTTTGCTGCTTATCCCCCGCTTGTCGCTTTAGCTCATATGGACAAACTTCTGTGAATCTGCAGCTGACGTTTTAGGTCGACAAATCCGATTCCCACAGGGCTGACGAGCGCCGTAAACAAAGGCAGCCGGGCAACTCTAAATAGCAGAATCGGCGATATACTCAGCGCCTGACGAGGAGCCCGAAGCAGCCAGGAATTGTCGGCGCCTCACCAGACGATCAGAGAGGTTAGTTAATGCCAGGTTTTCTCATCGAATATCACCGCCAAAGTGGCCACGTAAGGGTTGAGAGATTCGAATCCCTGATTGAGGCAGGAGAGGAACGCCTACGACGAGATGAACAAAATTCCGACGAAGACCTCGAAATCGTGGCAATAGCCAGCCAGAGTCGTGAGCAGCTAGAAAAATCACACTTTCGCTATTTCGTCCCTGCATAGGCCACTTGGTTCGAATCCATGCTCGCGCTTACGTATGAGTAGCAACTAACTCCACCTCCGAAATAAAGGGTCGGGGGTTTCGCGGTATCGATCGTGGTCTATGTACTGGGTCCGAAGGACAACAAGGGCGAAGAGTAGGTGGGGGAGAGTGGACTCATCCGAAAACCGGTCTGTGAGGCTGGTTCACAACGACGGTGCACTGCCTTCTGGCGCGGCTACGGAGCCTATTCTCTCACTCATGAGCGCTAGTTTGGCGCTACTTTCGCCAGACAAGGTTGTACCGCTTTTTCAGCGGCCATGATTGTGTCTGTCATGTTGCGATGTTTCTGAAGCGTTAAATGTTTACCCCTGCTCGGTACATAGAATTTCTGTATTTTCGGGTGAATTAACGCTTCAATTATTTATAGTTCAGCCACGAACACTAAACTAATTGCCCTGTTTTAGCTGTTCAGAGCGCTCTACCATCTTTTATTGCAACCGTGTTACCGGAATTATTTATTATTTACCCCCTTCCCGGATGACAAGGTAATTTCCACGGTTTTGTTGCATGGTCTCTAGTAGTTGATTACTCATTCTCGACAAATTTCACCTTGTGGAACTTTAAAGAAAGTGAGCTAGAGATGCATGCAATTGGGATAGTTAACGTCAATACGTCGCAGGCCATGACGGATATTATTGTTCAAGCTGCCGAGGAGGTAGCCGCCCCGGATACAACAATTATTGGCGTGACTCCCAGCATCGGACCAGCCTCGGTGGAAACCCACGTTGAGGCGTATCTATCCGCTACTGGGCTTATTGATGCTGTCCACCGATATCAGAGTTCGTGTGATGAGCCTCATGAGGATCAGGGTAAGAGAGTCGATGCGTGGATTATTGCCGGTTATGGCGACTTAGGGAAAGAAGCTCTACAGGAACTTACTGATGTCCCCGTGGTTGATATCACCGAGGCAGCTGCAGTTGCGGCTATGGCTGTTGGGGATACGTTTGGCGTGGTGACAACGCTGGACAGAACCACTCCCATGATTCGTTCGAGGTTGAGGCAGTCTGGGCTTCTCGATCGCTGTGTTTCCATAACCGGCACAGGCCTGGGGGTCTTGGAATTAGAAGAAGACTCAGAGCGTACCAACCGTCGCATCATTGAAACGGCGAGGCAGGCTCTGCAGCCGAACTTAAGCGGGAAGCGGGCAGAAGCGATCTGCCTAGGTTGTGGCGGAATGGCCGGACAAGCCCGGCGACTATCAGAGGTGCTAGAGGTACCGGTTATCGATGGCGTCGCTGCTGCGGTGGGACAAGCTGAATCTCTCATCCGTCAAGGTTTGCGCACATCTCGGGTTTGCACGTTTGCTCCGAGGGAGCACAAGCCTTTGCACGGTTTTGAACATCTAGAGGTGCAGAAAAGCCAGTGATGAGAATGTCCGTACGCCCAATCTTGGAGTAGGGGAATAGCAAATACCTCCGGGTTGAGCAGCGGATCAGAAGTAGTTATTCCCAATCCGTGCCCCGCGACGCGGGCAAAAATGAAAGTTATAACATGAAGACTGGCGATATTAGTGGCAATGAAGTCATTATTCCTGAAGATGCAGACCCAGACCTTATTAACACTGACCTTGCTCCACTCAAAGACCAGCATTGGGGCGCTTACAACGTCTTTGCATTTTGGATGTCGGACGTTCACTCCGTTGGAGGCTATGTCACTGCCGGAGCCTTGTTTGCCCTGGGATTAACCGCTTGGCAGGTGTTGCTAGCTTTACTCCTGGGAATCACAATTGTTTATTTCTTGTGCAACTTGGTGTCCTTACCCTCCCAACGCACCGCAACCCCTTTCCCGGTTGTGTGCCGTGCGGTTTTCGGAATTCAAGGTGCAAAGATCCCCGCTATTATCCGTGGCGCTATTGCGGTGGCTTGGTACGGGATACAGACCTACCTGGCCAGTCATGCCCTGGTAGTGCTTATGGTCAAATTGGTGCCTAGTTGGGCACCGTACGCGGACACTGGTTCTTACGGTTTCCTTGGGCTGTCTTTCCTGGGGTACATTGCTTTCGCAATTCTCTGGGTTCTGCAGGCTTTAGTGTTTTGGCGTGGTATGGAATCGATTCGTAAGTTCATTGATTTCGCCGGCCCTGCTGTATATGTCGTCATGTTTGCTCTAGCCGTCTATCTTGTTTATAAAGCCGGTTGGTCAAACATTAGCTTCTCTTTAGCGGATTTTAAGCTTTCGGGCTGGGCAGCGTTTTCTGCATTCTGTGCTGGTATAGCAACCGTCGTCAGTTATTTTTCTGGACCAATGCTTAATTTTGGCGATATCTCCCGTTATAGTCGATCTCAAAATGCGGTGAAGCGAGGCAACTTCCTAGGGTTGCCGATTAACTTCTTGGTGTTCTCTTTGCTGGTCGTTATCACCGCATCGGCCACAGTGCCGGTATATGGACGCCTTATCACGGATCCCATTGAGACAATCGCGCAGCTCGACAGCACAGTCGCTATTGCACTTGGAGCATTGACTCTGATGATCGCCACCATCGGAATTAATATCGTGGCTAATTTTATCGCCCCGGCATTTGATTTTTCTAATGTGGCTCCCTCAAAAATATCGTGGCGTACAGGCGGAATGATTGCCGCGGTTGGTTCGATCTTCCTCACCCCGTGGAATCTCTATAATTCACCCGAAGTGATTCATTACACCCTGGATACTCTCGCTTCTTTTATTGGTCCTCTTTTTGGTGTCCTCATCAGCTATTTCTATATTGTCAATAAAAAACCGGTTGACGTATCGGCGCTGTTTAATTCCTCACCAGGGGGAACTTACCACTATCGCAACGGATTCAATGTCAACGCAGTTATCGCTACAGTAATTGGTGCATTAATGAGCCTGCTGACCATCTTGGTGCCCCCGCTTCACCCAGTAGCAACATACACTTGGTTTATCGGTGCCGGGGTAGCGGCTGGTGTTCTAGTCGCCCTCGAGCGATTAAGCCCCTCCCTCCCACAACAGAAAGAATCCGTCAGCGCATGAAGCCGCAGCTTTCCCAGCGAGCCATGACTTTAGCCGATCAGCGCCTCGCTCGTACCGACTCAAAAGTTACTGATGAGTGGTCACGCCCCGCAGTGTGGCGGCAGCCCATTCACACTGTCTACATTCCAGCAAATTCGTTTTTTAGCAGGACCGACCTCAATACTGCGCCTGATCTTCCACGTAAATGGGGACAAGAGGTTCTCTCGGTATTGCAGTCTCAGCCGGGGGCAGATAGTGATCCTTACGAAGGCGCACGAAAGCTTGCGGAGTTCTTGGACATAGAACATCCCAGCCGGGTAGCAGAACTCGCCGTACGTAAATTGCAGCAAGAACCGATAGAAGATCTGCGCATAGATTTTGAAGATGGTTTTACTCAACGTGGCGTACCCGTGGCGTCGCGTGACCGTCAGGAATCAGAATTTGCAGTGCGTGCAGCAGATCTTATTTCGCAATGGTTATTGGGAGAGGTCCGCGTAGCGCCCGCATTTTGCGGGATTCGTTTTAAATCATTTGATCCGTTAGTGCGGAAACGGGGAATAGAAACCCTTACGCTATTTCTTTCACGGTTGCAGGAGCGCGGGGCGTTGCATGCGTTGTACGCTCCGGACTCACACCGTTATAACCCCCGTGCCTTACGCCTAACCTTCCCGAAGGTGCAGGAAGCGTCGCAAGTTAGCGCCCTAGTGGAAATCCTGGAGATGCTCGAGGCCGAATGGGGCCTAGATAAATCTGGCGCCCGAATTAGTTTTGAGATTCAGGTAGAAACTCCTCAGGCCGTCGTCGGCGATAATGGGGCTGTTGAAGCAGCTCGTCTGATTACCGCTGCTCAGGGGCGGTGTTTGTCCTTGCACTATGGGACTTACGATTATTCCGCTTTCTTGGGGGTCGATCCTGCTCAGCAATCCATGGAACATCCGGCGGCGGATATGGCTAAAGGTTTATTACAGGTCGTAGCTAGAGGCCGAGGGGTGGAATTGTCCGATGGTTCGACGAACCGAATCCCCGTCGGCCCGGTAAACGCAATGCGAGAGGCGTGGGCATTGCACTATCGCTTGGTTACCCGCCACTTGAGCAGGGGAATTCGTCAAGGATGGGATCTTCATCCGAACCAGCTCATCACCCGACACCTTGCCACAATTGCCTATTTTCGACGTGACTGGGAGCTGTCGGCTCGTCGCCTGAAGGCCTATCTCGGTGGGGATACGACTGAGTGGATGGATGAACCAGCGACCGCGAAAATGTTGGCGAGTTTCCTACGCCGAGCCCATGCCTGCGGTGCGATCACTGACGATGAGGTCCACATGGCAGATGCCACCGTGGAGCAGTTAGCTCAGCTCGAGACCGACGGGCACCTTCCATACACCCCAGGAGGAGATTTCCAATCATGACGATACAGATCTTCCGTGCTCGTCGCGCGATCATTGGATACCCGCACATCCACGAATCTCCCGTAACAGTCGTGGTACGTGATGGGATCATCGAGGAAATCTACGACGACGATACCGTCGCTACTAACTATCCTGATGCTGAAAACATCATCATCCCCGAGGATCAGGTGTTGTTACCGGGACTGGTGGATACACATGTCCACGTTAATGAACCAGGGCGTACGGACTGGGAGGGCTTCGCCAGTGCCACTCGCGCGGCGGCTGCCGGTGGGGTAACGACGCTTGTGGATATGCCATTGAACTCGATTCCTTCGACTGTGACGATGGACGCCTTAGCCCTCAAGAGGAAGATAGCCGAGGATAAAGCCAAGATATCAGTGGGGTTCTGGGGCGGAGTGGTGCCGGAGAACCTCGGCACTGGGGACCTTCGTGAGCTGTGGGATGACGGTCGAGTCTTCGGCTTTAAGTGCTTCCTGCTCCACTCTGGTGTTGATGAGTTTCAGCCTTTAACGCAGGAACAATTAGTCCAAGCCATGCAGGAGATTGCAGAGTTCGATGGATTAATCATTGTTCACGCTGAGGATGCCGAGGTAATTCGCCAAAGCGAGGAGGCACAGCAGGACCGGGGTGGGATTACTGAAGTTTATGCGTCATTCGAGGCCTCCAGGCCACCGGAGGCAGAACACAATGCAGTGAAGACTGTCATCGACGCCGCCGAGTGCACTGGATGTCGCGCTCATATTCTCCACCTTTCTGATTCAGGGTCACTGGAACTGCTACGGGATGCCCAGAGGCGCGGAGTGCGGATTACCGCCGAAACATGCCCGCACTATCTTTCCTTGTTGAGTGAGGAGATTCAGAACGGGGCAACTCAATATAAATGCTGTCCGCCTATTCGCTCCGCAGCTAACCGTGAGCGCCTGTGGGCAGGACTCGTGGACGGGGTTATTTCTACCGTGGTCTCAGATCATTCACCGTGCACTGAAGAGTTGAAGAAATTTGCTAAGGCACATTCAGTCACGGATTCAGGCAGAGCTAGCGATGCCGGGGATCTCGTCAGCAGTGGTGAGACAACATATACGGGATGGTCGGCTCTGGATGCACAAGGTAATAATCTTGGAGGTGCCGGAGCTGATGGTCGGGGTTCTGAAGGGAGCTTTGGGGAAGCATGGGGCGGCGTGGCCTCGGTGCAACTTGGCCTGCCAGTCGTCTGGTCGCAGGCTCGACTCCGTGGACTTGCTCTCACTGATGTTGTTCGCTGGATGTGCACCAATCCAGCACGATGGTGTGGGCTCCAGGATCGAGGAGCCATTACCCCCGGTGCGCGGGCTGACTTTGTGGCCATCAGCGCGGACGACGCTTTCGTCGTCCTGCCGGAAAAGCTACACCATAAAAACAAGGTATCTGCCTATGCGCAACGAGCGCTGGCCGGCGTCGTACAGAACACGTGGATCGGCGGAAAGTTAGTGTTCAGGACAGATGTAACGCAGATGGCAGGAGATCGAGCAAAAAACCTGTCGGAGGAGAATTTCTTCCCTGGACCAATAGTGCCACTGCTCGATAGGCCGGATGTTGCGGACAATCGTAGCGGAGTTGCTACAGGAGATGACCAGGGCACAGAAGGAGAATAAACACATGAGTGGTACATCCCCTGATTTTGAACACTATCCAGATCTGGCCAACAGACAATTGGCGGGATCTGTGATCTGGGCCAGCGATGAATCGTTCGCTGAACGGGAAAACCTCATCATGGCTCATGACCCTGAGTTTGACCCAGCGCTCTTTGGTAACAAGGGCAAGGTCTATGACGGGTGGGAAACAAGGCGTCGGCGGCATGATGAAATCGGGCACAATGATGCCGCGATCATCCGGCTAGGAGTCCCCGGTTATATTCGAGGCGTCATTGTGGATACGTCGTGGTTTACGGGGAATTATCCGCCTCAGTTTGCGGTCAAGGGTATTTGTATCGACGATTACCGCCCCGCGGGAGATATTGCTGCGTTGCCAGACAATGAATGGTTCGATCTCGTCGAGCCCACTAATGCGCAGGGCGATACCAAGCATGCCATCAGTATTAATCCGGGTAGTACAGCCGGTCAGACCCGTGTTACCCACGTAAAACTAATCATGATTCCCGACGGGGGCATTGCACGCCTCCGTGTCCACGGTATTCCCGCCCCTAATCCTCAATTCTTGGGGAGCACAGTGGACCTTGCAGCTATCGAACATGGAGGGTGGGTCACGGAATGCTCCAACATGTTTTATTCCTCGCCTAACCAGATCCTGAGTCTGGGACGCGCGATCAATATGGGCGGAGGATGGGAAAACGCCAGGCGACGTGACGGAGGAAACGACTACGTTGTGGTCCGGCTAGCAGGGGAAGGGACGCCGGAGTTCGTAGAAATAGACACGAGCTATTTTGTCTTCAACGCACCAGGGGACATTCGCCTCACCGGGTGGAATGCACATTCCGACGACGACTCTGGGGAGGAAAAGACACCTGCAGAGATTATTGAATTGGTGCCGAAGTGCCGCGTGCTGCCGGATACGCGGCATCGTTTTGCCGTCGAGGGAGCTGCCCAAGGCCGTCCGATCACGCACATCCGTCTGGATGTCTATCCAGATGGTGGGCTAGCGCGCTTGCGGGTGTTTGGATCATTAACTGCAGCTGGGTATAGGGAACTGCAACGACGCTGGGAAGGGAAACCGGTGTAGACGGGGATTCGCCCCGAGTGATCATCGTGGCTGATAAACCTCCAGCCGAGACCGTCGGTGGGCCACAAGCAGATATTGATGTCTGAACGTAATAAACGTTTAATGGCTTAGAAACTTTCGTCAAGCAAACTGAGTATCACTAGCGTGACCAGGCGCTCGTGATGCAAAGAGAGCTAAACATGACGGATACCATTGCAAAACACACCCACCCGGTCGACCAGCAACCACCGTTGCCCCGATTGTTCCTTCTGGGATTCCAACACGTTCTTGCGATATACGCAGGTGCTGTGGCAGTACCACTCATTGTGGGTGGAGCCTTAGTAAGTGCGGGGAAAATGGAACAATCCGATATCCATCACCTTATTATGGCGGATCTCTTCGTTGCAGGTATCGCGTCGATAATTCAATCCGTTGGCATATGGAAGTTTGGAACCCGCTTACCTCTCATCCAAGGGGTTTCTTTTGTTTCTGTAGGTCCAATGATTGCTATCGGTAGCCAGTATGGGGCGCCGGCGATATATGGTTCGGTCATTACTACTGGCTTGATAATGATTCTGCTTGCGCCGGTGTTCTCAAAAATAGCGAAGTTCTTTCCCGCGATTGTTACGGGGACGATTATGACGGTCATCGGCCTGTCTCTCATGAAAGTCCCGGCCGGGTGGATAGTCGCGGATACTTTGCCCCATAATCTCCAAGGTGGACTGAACTACCTACTGGCATTCATTACTTTGGCCACTATCATCGTCATTCACCGTTTCTCTTCGCCGCGCTGGAGACCCGTGTCGGTCCTCGGTGGCGTCATAGTAGGAACCATTGTTGCCCAGTTGTTTGGTGCGACCGATTGGTCTGAGGTAGGCAAGGCGGAATGGGTGGGGGTCCCGACGCCGTTTCAGTTTGGCTTGCCGGTCTTCCAGCCGAGCGCAATCCTTACCATGGCCATTGTTGGATTAGTCATCATGACTGAGACGGCTGGCGATATCATTGCGGTTGGTAAGATCACCGGCCGCCCAGCGACAAAACGGATCCTCGGTGACGGGTTACGTGCGGATGGTTTATCAACCCTGCTAGGTGGAATTTTCAATACTTTCCCATATGCCGCATTTGCACAGAATGTTGGCTTGGTCAGCCTGTCGAAGGTGTTCTCTCGCTTTGTGGTTACAGCATCAGGCGTGATCCTCATTATCTTAGGAATTGTTCCGAAACTCGGAGGTGCTGTGGCAGCTATTCCCACGCCTGTTCTAGGCGGAGCCGGAATCGCCCTCTTCGGGATGATTACAGTCTCCGGCATTCGGACCTTGACTGCAGTGAAGTGGAACGAGACAAAAGCTCTTATGGTTGGTGTTTCAATATCCATAGCGCTCCTTCCTGCCATTTCCCCGAACTTTTATGACTCTCTCCCGAACGATCTAGCTATGATTATGGAATCTGGCATCACTATGGGTGCGCTGAGCATTATCGTCCTTAATCTTCTGCTTAACCGTGAGAATAATGGTCACATTGATGAATCATTGGACGATAAAAACACTGCGGTGCTGGATCCCTTTCAGAAAGTAGAAACGGACAAACAACTGGAAGTTGAAGTCCAAACCATGGCCGGAGTCTGACGGAAGAAAGGCAATTACGGAAAGAGAGCTGGTATGAGTGGGGTAGAAGCCTTCAATGAAATAGCGCATGATTCGGCAGTGGAGTTATTGGAGCCACTTTTCTTCAGTGAAGAATTGGCTTCGAAGGTGGTGGAAGCCCGCCCGTTTACTAACGTCCAATCTGCAGTAGACGTGATGAATCTGCAATTGGGGACACTCCCCGGAAGTGCAGTTAAGAAAAGTATTAACGCACACCCACGCATCGGAGCTCAGGTGGAACAAGGGTCCTTATCGGAGGAGGAGCAGTCTGCAGCTCATGGTCTAGGTCAGGACTCTGAACCGATGGACAGGATTCGTGAATTGAATGATTCCTATGAGCAACGGTTTGGATATACCTTCCTCATTCGCGCGACGGGATTATCTGCCGCGGAGATCCTTAAGGAATTGGAGCGACGCCTGGGCAACGATCCGAGCACAGAGTGGAAAGAAGCGTTCCGTAATCTTTCGGCAATCAACGAGCTACGAATGCGCAAGACTCTTGAGCATCTGGAGATCAAGGGCGCTAGTTTATCCACGCATATTTTGGATACCGCATCTGGACTTCCGGCACCTTCTGTGCACCTGCAGTTACATCTCTCCGATGAGTCGGGGTTGAACAAGACTGTGGAGGAAGGTCAGACCGACGGGGACGGCCGGTTCGCGTTTAAAAATAGACTCCAGCCCGGGACATACACGTTGCGTTTTGATACTGACGGATACTTTTCGGCGCAAGGAACTCGTGGCTTATACCCGTGGGCAGATGTAAGTTTCCGAGTAAGCGACGCGGTGCTCGAGGATGGAGAACTCAAAATTAAGCCATCCCACTTGCATATCCCTCTCTTATTGGCCCCCTTCGGATACTCGACCTACAGGGGCTCATAAGCAATCAGTAACGGGGCTGCTGGGGATACCAGGGTTCGTCATCCCGGTGGCGGCCTACATTCGTGACTTCCACGTTTTCAAAACCCTTGAAGTCCTCAAAGAACGTATCCCAGTTCTCCGTCGTGATATCTGTGGCAATGCGGCCGGACATGCGAGTTAAGCCGGCATAGATCCCGGATAGTTGATTGCCAGCCACTCCATGGGAAGCTCTTGCTCCCGTCGAGAAGTGGAAAAGGCGGGGGATATACTCTTCCGGATCTGGATTCACCTCAGCCCCGGTATCGTCGCTCTCATGTGGTTTCTTGGGGAGAAATTGGAACCCATCGCCGAGGTAAGGGCATTGCCCCATGGGATTCTCCGCAGCGAAGGAGTGTTGGTTACTCCACAGCTGAATGTGGGGTAGAAAATTCCGCATCTCAGGGCGTAGAGATAGATCGACTCTGTAACCAGTTGCGGAAATGATGAAGTCGAATGTGGAGGTCTCTCCGTCGGTAGTCGTGACCGACAGTGCTTCAGCCTCTCCTTTATCCCCGGGCTTTACCTCGATGGAGCGGACGCGGGTACCTTCACGAAGAGAAAAATTATCGAATGCAAAAGCTCGCCACACGCTGGCTTGTGTGGGTGGCTGTGGTAGGCCTCCGTTGTAGAGGCTAAAAGCCCATTTTTTCTCATCAGGGAGGTCAAAGAAGTGCTCTTGCATCCCTGGGAATTCCATCCAACGCAGGGAGTTTTTCGTCGCTACCTGGGCGGATCGTTGGAAGAGCGTTACTGATTGCGCATTGTGTTCCAAAGCGGTGCCGGCATTATCGAAACCGGAAGCGCCACCGCCGATCACCAACACGCGCTTGCCTTCGAGCTGAGAAAAATCAATATCGTCAGCAGAATGTGCCCAAAACTTGGTGGGAAGGTCCCGGATTTCCGGTGGCACGAAGGTGCCGCCTCCGCCGTCGAGACCCAAGGCGAAAATTACCCGTCGAGCCCGGTATTCAACGGGTTTGTCAGAATCTGGGCCGGTCAGGGCTTTAATTCTAAAAGCACCACCGGTTTCTTCCGGCGGTAGCACTTCCGTCACCCGAGTGTTGGCATCCACATCAGCGTCAGTGACTTTCCGGTACCACTCGAGGTACTCGTGCCAGTCCAACCGGGGAACGAGTTTGGTGTGCTCCCAGGCTTCATCACCATACTTCGCCCGGAACCATGACTCGGTGTGCAAAGAGGGGATATCGAGCTCTATGCCCTTCATATTCTTTGGGCTTCGGAGGGTGTGCATCCGTGCATATTGTGCCCAGCACCCGATCGAATCGGCTGGACTTGCGTCTACTACTTTGACCTTATCGACGCGATGACGTTTCAAAGCAAATGCGGCGCCCAGTCCAGCTTGGCCACCGCCAATGATCAGGACATTGTGGACTCCGTCGCCTGGGTTTGGCACCCAATCGTGATTGTGACCCAGTAACTCCATTTCCTTGCGCGCCTGGTTCTCTAGCTTTTTAAGCCGCGATGCCGCCACTGCGTTATCGAGTGCTGGTGGGTGTAGGTCGGATTGCGCCGCGCTTGAGGGTTGGGTTGGTCGTTGGAGGCTAGTGGTCACGGATCGCTCCTGGAGTTGACGGGGGAGAGGTAGGTTTCACGGCTGTATTTGCAGATCAGACCCTTGTCCCGTTGACACTAAGAGATGCACACTACGACCGAACTACGAATGTGTTAAAGCCACATTTCCGACGATTACGCCGTGTGACGTGCTGCGACATATCGTCCAGGTCCCGCGAACTTGTGTCCCTTGACCTTCGATGGAGCCTCTGGCCACAGTTCCGAATGGGCGACCGTTTTAATGTCAAGCTCTTAGTTTTGAGTCCACCTGTCCTGAAGGATATGTGTAGAGCGTGTCCAGCGCGTTCCAATCAGGTTGCTCATCGCTCGCTAAGTGCGTGGGTATTCCGCTGGAGGAGGAGGGGTGACCAGACTCCGGGTAAACAGCAGGATTCTGTCAGCACCACCTTATGTCGTATTACCCGTGAGGAGCGAAAATAACTAACTCGTTTTGGTGTACCGATAGTGGCCCCGTCCCCGGTCCGGTAATCCGGACTATCGCTTATTGTGTGACGTTTGGGAGATTCCATAGAAGTACATTTCATTACTCTGCACGAGTGCGAAAATGCTTTTCAACGCTTCTTTCTGGAGGTAGCTCCGCTGGAAATGGGCAATATTTGCGAATGCCATGAGCTGCGATTTGGGATCTATGCCTCGCAGTTGCTTGTTAAAGAGTCTTGGCTTCTTTGGTGAGTGGGTTGCGGGCCGCATCCATAGCCTCGCATGGTGACAGACTAAATTTCGCGTGGTCGACAAAGATCTGATGTTGCTAGGGAACACCGCCGCCTTCATTCCTAGGTCATCTGCGACACGCCGCCATGTACGTTGGTGTTCGCTAACATCGGCGTCACACATCATGATGAACTTGCCAAGCTGCCCCAACGAAAAACAATCAATGACCGACCAAAGTGGCAAGTCTTGGGCGAGCGACAAACATAAGTCGTGGGAATCTTCCCAGTATCGACCAGGTTTTTTGCACCCAAGTTCATCCGCTCTTTTGGTAATTGCATCTTTTACGTAATCTTCCCCATACCGAAAGATTTCCCTAAGCATTCCTCCCACAAACTGTCGTTCATCCTCCTCTTTGGATAGTCGCCTCAGACATTTCTCGTCTAAATATCTGGTAGGAGAGCTGTTTTCGCAAAAGAAATCCACAGTTCGATTGCGTAAGCCCAACTCTGCACGGCGTATCCAAGCGAAAAGAAGCGTTGCAACTTTTTGGTCGAGACTAATTAGGTCAAAGACATGTTGCGGGTCTCGATTGCCCTTGAAAATGCCAAGGTTATGAAGCATCGCATAATTTCTTGCATATCCCAAGAAATAATGGAAATTAAGGTGTGACAATTGAGCTACTAACTCATCGCTCAACAGCGTTTCATCGAAGTAGCCTTTGTTACGTAGGTACTCGCGTCTTTGAGTGTCATTCGGTAGATGTGGAGGAACAGGCACAAGGTCACCTATACATGAGATATAAAAGGACCCCTGGTTGCGCATCCTTGGAGAGGCTTTGGCAGGGGGACTATTGCATCTGAGTATATGCAATCGCACGAAGAATTCAACTTTTTACCCCCGATGTGCTTCACGTAGGCCAGTTCACGTGCGTCTGGAGACCCGAGCATCTGCCTCGCCCCGGCCGCAACGAGCCCGAAGTCATTGAGGCGTTAAGCGACCTCGAATTGGCCCGGCACGCTGAAGAAACCCGCCGTGGGTGGACATGCACGGGGGAGGAGCGATTATGCCTGTACCATAAACCGGCGGTGTTTCCTGATGCTCGAACAAAACGATGCCCCGCCAAGAAATGTCTCTATTCCCCGATACTGTATATGGCACCCTACAGCTAAACGGAGACAGCCATGAGCATCACAATCAACCGGAGAACCACTGAGGAACTCCACAAGCGGCGCAAAGCGATATACAACAGCTTTAAAGATGCCGGCATCATGCGGGAAGGTGCCCAGCTGACACAACAGGATCTCCGAGAGCTCGTCGTCATGGGGATACTATCCGACCACGAACGACGCCTTTACGACGAACTCGTAAGGATCGAGAGCCTACTCAACTCATGAACATCGACGAGCTTGAGAAGGCCTCCGAAGTTTTCCTCATCGCGCTTGATGATTGTGCGCATTCGACCCGGTCTCTTTGAGGTGTCGGAATTGCCCGGGGAATAAGCGTACGTTGTCTGCCGGGATGATAAATCCGCCAATGCCGAAGACTGGGTGGGCTTTGAGGCGTTGGTTCTGGCGAGATTAGTAGGCCCGCTGTGGCCGAACTCGTCGAAGTAACCGATATGGGTGGGATCCTTGGATACACGAAAGCTCGTGCGGTGTACACACGAGCCTCGGAACTGGAGCACCTAGTGCGTCCGAGAGCGAAGTTAGTGCGGCTGGTAGGGTCTGTCAAAAGTTTTCTGTATGTCGAAATGATCGGGGCTGCAGGGGTGTTCCATGATTCCGCGAAAACTCCACTGTGCGTCCTTGTAGGCCTACACCTAGTTCCGTGGCGCGCCGTGCGCTATCCAGATTGTTCAGCTGGGCCGTCTACTGAAATATCACGGCGGTGCCGGAAGCAGTGACCATGATCATGTTCTGGCCGACGGCCTCGTAGTCGATGTCCACTCCGACGATTCCTTCCGCGCCGAGCTCATGCGCGCGGTCGACCATCTCTCCGAGCGCATCCTCGCGTGCCTTACGGATCTCCCCCTCGTAGCTGTTGGAACGGCCACCGACCAGGTTGCGGAACCCTGCGCTGATGTCCTTGAACGCGTTAATCCCCGCGACGGTCTCACCCGCCACGACGCGCAGGTATTGACCGATCTGCTTCCCCTCGATGGTATTTGTGGTGGTCACGATCATATCCTTGCTCCTTCTCTCCAGTAGTTGGTCGTTCTTAAGGGTGGCGACGGTACCAGGCGCCAGCCACTCCACGATGCTCCGATGCTACCGGGGCTCAGTAGGTTGTGATGGTGTGGCTCCTTGAGAAGATGTGACGGAGTCGGGGCTGCCGGGGTCGTTCAAGAAGTGTTTTTGACCAGTTCAATTGACGCAGCAGGGAGACCGAATTTCATATTCCCGGCTATCATGAAGTGTTATGAATGCTAAAGGGAACCCCGCGAAGATTCTTCTAAGCTGGAGATTTCTAGTGGTAGTACTGCTGGTAGTGATCTCGATCGTTATATCGATAGCTGACGTCCGGGACTCTGATTACTGGGCCAGGATCTTATCTTCTTTGGCGTGGCTTGTAGCTTGCTCCATGTTTTTAAGTTCCGGCTCAAATCACCGCATTAAGCTATTGGTCTTCTCACTATCTTCAATGCTTCTGATCTGCATATGGGTCCTCTGTTTCATATCCATTGCGCATTCTGGTGGGCAAAATTACGACCCGGCAATATCCATACTGAACATCGCACTAATAGTAACTTTTATAGTTCAGTCAGTTGTATCGTTCTTTGTGAACGATGTGACTTAAAAGGAGTTTCAACTCCTGCATAGAATACGATGCGTCGTAACCTGTGAACACCCCGAGTAATGCGTTTTCTGGATCGTGCAATGGCCGTGTGTGTTTCGAGCAGAATTTGGTGGCCGGATTCCCTGTGATTGCTCTCGGTTACCTGGCATTTTACCGTGTGCGCTCCACTGATTGACTAGGCTCGACACCACAGAAAATCCACCGGGGGAGACTAGTTAAACAAGGGGAGGTGATCGCAATGCCCGCACCACTTTTTAAGCCTCAGACCGTTGAAGAACTACGAGCGGAACGAGACAAAGTGGGAAAACAAATGCCTTGCTCTGTTGGCATCCTTCGTAGGTTCCGCGACGCTCGGCTATCGAATATGACGAAGACCGTTTGCTTCGCCGGTATGAACAATTGACCTGGCCTATAGGCGACTAAACCCACACCCACCGCCAACCCATAACGCTACCAAGAGGAGGGAATGTGCCGGAACCAATATTCAAACTGCAAAGCGACAGTGAACTGCGTCAAGAGCGGGCACAGCTACTAGCGCACATGGAGGAATTCGGCGGGCTCGCTGTACTCCAACGCTTACGCCAGGCCGATGATCTCACGTACGAAGAAGAAGCCTTGCTCGATAATTACGAAATGGTGGACTGGGTTATCGGCGACAACGGCTAGCCGACCCACATCCACCACAATCACCGGGCAGAACAATCACCCGGCTACACCAATCACCCAGCAGCAATCACGTTCTTCTCAGGACCGGCCGGGAAACCAGTGATATCACGGGCACCATCCTCGGTAATCACGAGAATGT
>NZ_JAUMTY010000034.1 GCF_030530965.1 Corynebacterium sp.
CCACGATGGCCGGATAACCAGGGTTCCGGCGGAGCTTTGAAGGGAAGAATCACTTTTGATGCCACCGGCAGTCGATGTCGGTGGATGTGGTGGTGCGCTGTGAGCGGGGCCCGGTCGAGCGATGCCTCGTCGGTAGTGCGCTCCGGATGAGCTACGGCCGTGTGGTGCGTGCTCACGGATCCCATCGGAACAGGGCTATGAGCAGGATAAAGGCTGAGCGCCGTGACCCACAGAATGGTCACCACCGTGAATAACACGGTCAGCGGTCTGCGTGTACGAATCTTGGAAACAAGTGGTGTTGACAGAGCCATGACATAAGAGTCCGCTTATTCACGAAAACAGGGGTGTGATCGAGGGCCGGGCACTATTTATTCTGTGGATAACTGGGCGCCTGTGGATAAACCGAATCGGGGAGCGACGCCTCAACTGTTCCCGCTGGAGTCTCATTCGAGTTGCGCCAGAGTGCCTCGTTTTTTAGAACTTGGGGAAAAGCGTTCTAAGCAGTACGATTAGTCGTTGCAATGTGCCTACGTGGGCCGCGTAGAGCTAACAACGGAGATCGTCGCTGTGAGCTAAGAATTCTCACAGCTGCACGATACTGTTCACGCTTTATGTGGTTTCGCCGTATGACCATTGACTTCGCGTGACCATCACGCCCACTTCTTTAACGCGTTAAAGCCGTTAAAGCCTTATTTTTTGTCTACGTGGCAGCAGCTACGTCGGCGAAAGCTAAGGACTTGTCCCGCGTTAAAAATGAAGGGTGAGGGAGAGAATGTGGTCTCGGGAATCGCAGTATTGCCGGTAGGGAAGTAGTTTTCCGTCTGTCGTCCGACGCTGTTGTGATTCGCGAGTATTCGAACCCGATGGCACCAGGGTGTGGAGGAAACCCACACAACCACGCCAGCTGGTCAAGCTGACATGTAAGAAATAACCACTACGTCCGAGCAGAAAGCGAGGAGGGAAGCCGGACCGCTGTGTTCCGCGCCGGGAATCGGTACATACCACCCGGCACAACGAGCACCTAAGCGTCCCCCATGTGCTTCCCAAGAAATATATGGCTGTTGTAACCATGCGTCAGCTCCTTGACGCCGGTGTCCACTTTGGCCACCAGACCCGTCGTTGGAATCCGAAGATGAAGCGCTACATCATCACGGAACGCAACGGCATCTACATCATTGACCTTCAGCAGACACTGACCTACATCGATTCTGCCTACGAGTTCGTTAAAGAGACTGTTGCTCATGGCGGCAACATCCTCTTCGTCGGTACCAAGAAGCAGGCCCAGGAAGCAGTTGCAACCGAGGCCGAGCGCGTTGGTATGCCCTACGTCAACCACCGCTGGTTGGGCGGCATGCTCACCAACTTCCAAACCGTCCACAAGCGCCTGGGTCGTCTGAAGGAACTTCAGGCCATGGACGCAGCGGAGAACGGCTACGAAGGTCGCACCAAGAAGGAAGTCTTGATGCTGACCCGCGAGCGTCAGAAGCTCGAGCGCGTTCTTGGCGGTATCTCCGACATGAACAAGGTTCCGTCTGCGATCTGGATCGTCGACACCAACAAGGAACACATCGCTGTCTCCGAGGCTCAAAAGCTGAACATCCCGGTCGTCGCCATTCTGGACACGAACTGTGATCCCGACGTTGTTGACTACCCGATTCCGGGTAACGACGACGCTATCCGTTCGGCTGCGCTGCTGACTGGCGTCATTGCCTCCGCCGTTGAGGACGGCAAGAAGGCTCGTGCCGAGCGCGTCCAGGCTGAGGCTAAGGCTGCTGCTGGCGACAACGATGCGCCTGTTTCTTCCGAAGGTGAGAGCGCAGAAGCGGCTTCCGACGCTGCTTCCACGGCATCTGAGACGGCGTCGACCTCCAGTGATGAGTCCGCAGCCGAATCCTCTGAAGCTGAGTCAAAGTAAGACCCGTTTTCACATACTGAAGGAGAATCGCTGATGGCGAACTACACTGCAGCTGATGTCAAGAAGCTCCGTGAGATCACCGGTGCCGGCATGATGTCCTGTAAGAAAGCTTTAGAGGAGGCTGACGGCGACTTCGACAAGGCCGTGGAATTCCTCCGCATTAAGGGTGCGAAAGACGTCGGTAAGCGTGCAGAGCGCACCGCTGCCGAAGGACTCATTGCCGTGTCCGGCAACACCATGATCGAGGTCAACTCCGAGACCGACTTCGTTGCTAAGAACGCCGAGTTCAAAGAATTCGCGGACAAGGTTGCGAAGGCCGCTGATGAGGCCAAGGCTAACTCGCCCGAGGACCTGGCTGCTGTCAACGTCGACGGCACCCCGGCAGAGGAAGCCCTGCAGGCTTTCTCCGCCAAGATCGGTGAGAAGCTGGCACTCCGTCGTGCTACCACCATCGACGGCGACAACGTTGCTGTTTACCTGCACCACCGTTCCGCAGACCTCCCGCCGGCAGTCGGCGTGATGGTCGCGTACGAAGGTGAAGGCGACGCAGCGAAAGAAGCAGCTCACAACGCTGCCATGCAGGTTGCCGCGTTGAAGGCAAAGTACCTGAAGCGCGAGGACGTTCCGTCCGACATCGTCGAGAAAGAGCGCTCCATTGCAGAGGCAACCTCTCGTGAGGAAGGCAAGCCCGAAAAGGCTCTTCCGAAGATCGTCGAAGGCCGTCTCAACGGTTTCTTCAAGGACGTTGTGCTTCTGGAGCAGCCTTCCGTCGCTGATCACAAGAAGACTGTTAAGCAGCTGATGGATGAGGCTGGCGTCACCTTGACCGGCTTCCGTCGCTACGAAGTTGGCCAGCAGTAATCTGCTGAGCTTCATCTAGTGAGCGAAACTACCTCGGTTTCTTTTCCCTATAAGGGGAAGAGGGGCCGAGGTTTTTGCTTTCTACCGGCAGAAATGATGCCCAAATAGTGGGCGAGTGGCCGGATCGTCATCTCCTCCCACTACCTCTAGGTGTCAAGTTGTGTTCTTGTCCAGAGAGCCAGGTAGGATGTCACGAGGAAAACCGAACGGGTTACCCACTGGCCCCTTCGCTGCCGATGGCAGCGTCCACGTTGGTCGGTTCAGGTAGGGTCGCACACTCAACTTCATGAGGAGACATCCAGAATGGCGCAGAATGACGCCCCCAATTCACCTGCTCACGGTCCTCATCGATCACCATATAAGAGGGTCATGCTGAAGTTGGGCGGTGAAATGTTCGGCGGCGGCAAAGTCGGAGTTGACCCCGACGTCGTCGACAATGTTGCTCGTCAGATCGCCGAAGTTGCCCGCAACGGAGTTGAAATTTGTGTGGTCATCGGGGGTGGCAACTTCTTCCGCGGAGCGCAGCTGTCACAGCGAGGAATGGATCGATCGCGTTCCGACTACATGGGCATGCTCGGCACCGTGATGAATTGCCTCGCTCTCCAGGACTTCCTCGAAAAGCAGGGCGTCGAGACCCGCGTTCAGACAGCGATCAACATGGCACAAGTCGCGGAACCCTATCTTCCGCTCCGTGCAACCCGGCACCTCGAGAAAGGTCGCGTCGTCATTTTCGGTGCGGGCATGGGAATGCCTTACTTCTCGACGGATACCACCGCGGCTCAGAGAGCGCTGGAGATCGGTTGTGAAGTCCTGTTGATGGCGAAGGCCGTCGACGGAGTGTACGACGACGATCCCCGTAAAAACCCTGACGCCACCATGTACACGGAAGTCACTCCGCGTGAATGCCTTGATAAGAAACTGAAGGTGGCTGACGCCACGGCCTTCAGCCTGTGCATGGATAACAACATGCCGATCCTCGTCTTCAATTTGCTCGTTGAAGGAAATATTGCGAGGGCGGTCAATGGCGAAAACATCGGCACGCTGGTCCGTTCGTCTGATAATGATTAATACAGCCATAGTTTGCTAGGCGACATGGCCAATGAGACGACGGCATGAAACCCGCGTGCCCATGGCGTCGCGCTTATTACAACACACTGCGAGGTACACACCATGATTGATGACACACTGCTAGAGAGCGAAGAACGTATGACCCAGTCGGTCGAATACGCTCGTGAAGACCTCACGACGATTCGCACCGGCCGCGCGAACCCGTCGATGTTTAACGGCGTTCAAGCCGAGTATTACGGGGTGATGACGCCGATTACGCAGATGGCAACAATCAGCGTCCCAGAACCACGAATGCTGCTGATCAAGCCGTACGAGCCCAGCATTATGAACGCCATCGAAAACGCCATTCGCAATTCGGACTTGGGCGTCAACCCGACCAACGACGGTCAAGTTCTGCGCGTCACCGTGCCGCAGCTGACCGAGGAGCGTCGTAAAGAGATGGTCCGGCTCGCTAAGAGCAAGGGGGAGGACGCGCGCATCGCGATCCGTAACATTCGCCGGAAGGGAATGGACGAGCTCAAGCGCATCCAAAAAGACGGCGAAGCCGGTGAAGATGAGGTCCAGGCCGCGGAGAAGGAACTGGACAAGACCACCCACGAGTATGTGTCCCAGGTGGACAAGCTCATTGAGGCTAAAGAAAAAGAATTAATGGAAGTCTAGGGTAGCTTGCAACAGAAAGCTCGGGGATAGCTGATGAAGGTAAGTGAGCGCAGTTCCGACGGCAGTTCTCTGCCGCGCCCACGCAACAAGGCAGGGCGTAATGTCCCCGTCGCCATCATTGTTGGCGTTCTACTCGGGGCCTTAATCATCGGATGCCTCATTATTCCGCACGCGTGGTACCCGCTGTTAGCTGTCATCATTCCGCTGGCCACCCTTGAGGTGTCCCGTCGTCTCAAGGAGCATGAGTACGACGTCCCGGTCCTGACCATGCTGGCTGGTGGGCAGCTGATACTGTGGTTGTCCTTGCCGTGGGGGGCTAGGGGTATGCTAATGGGCTATATCGTGTCTGTTGGCGCGATCATGATCACCCGACTATTTCACCGTGGAACCCACCAAGCGCCGACGAATTACCTTCGCGACATGTCAGTGGCGGTCTTTGTTCTGACGTGGATTTCGTTATGCGGAACGGCCGCCGCACATCTCACACTGTTTAACGAGGGAAGTCTTCGGGGATGGGCGGTCATTGCGACGTTCATCTTGTGCGTTGTTGCCAACGATGTGGGTGGTTTTACAGCCGGTGTGTTCTTCGGTAAGCACCCACTTGCACCGGCCGTTAGCCCGAAGAAATCGTGGGAAGGATTCGCAGGCTCCCTCGTATTTGCGGCCATTGTTGGGGTCATAACCACCTGGCTGTTGCTTCACCGAGCCCCCTGGGAAGGCATCGTGGTCGGCATATTTCTTGCCTGTGCCGCCACGCTCGGTGATCTCGTTGAGTCCCAATTCAAACGAGACCTGGGGATTAAAGATATGGGCACGCTTCTTCCCGAGCATGGTGGGCTCATGGACCGGTTGGATAGCCTGCTTCCCGCGGCGGCGATGACCTGGATTATCGCGACTGTTCTCCAAATGTGACCGGTCCGCGCTGTGTTCTCTTATTTTCTCTGTTGGTGGATCTGTCGCCGTAACTGAAACATCCGAACGGACCCAACAGAGAGCATAATGACAGCTCCAATAATCGCGGCGAGGAGGAACCCAACGCCCGCGGGGAACGAGACTGTCCAGAAAAAGACTGTCAGCGTGACAGATTCCATATTCTGGATAATGAAAATAAGAAGAAGCACTAACAGAGCAATTCCGACGCTCAGTGCCACCCACGTGCTTCCGGCAACGGAGCCCTGAACGTCAGTCTTATTCTTCATCGGGCCAGCATTGGTGTCGGTTCCCTCCCTATTCACACGACGACGCTCGGTACGTGGCTCATCATCGGAGGAACCAGCAGGGGAGGAACTACCCGTGGCCCGCTCAGCGTGCTGCGCATCCTGGTTCTGTGCAGCTTCTTCATTCTGTTGGCGCTCGGCCTTCTTCCGCTCACCTTCAGGGGTTGGTCTAACAACACTCGGTGTGCGTGCCTCGGTGTCGCTTTTTCCGTCCATGCGTGGGCGACCCACCGCATTATCGGCCCGAGTCGATTTGTTGTCCTTAGATTTTGGTGATGTACTCATTGCTCCGTAACAATACCTCAACATCGACCAGCACGTCGGTTCGCGGACATCCCGTCGCACTCACCGGTGGGCTGTGATTGGATTATCCTCTCGCATCGTAGGCAGAATATAAGTAATGACGGAAACACATACAGAAACACACAACGACTTGGGTCTTAAGCCCGTCGAGTCCCTCAATCGAGCTGATAACAAAGCCCAACTGAAGTTCGCCGCTCCGCGTCGCGGAAAACCTCCAACACATTTCGCGGATCTGACGGTGGATGAGCAGAAGCAGGCCGTGAAGGACTTGGGGCTGCCGGCATTTCGCGCGAACCAATTGGCCCGCCACTATTACGGCCGATTTGAGGCATCCCCTGAGACCATGACGGACTTACCGGCTGCTGCGCGTGAGCCGGTTCAGAAAGCTCTTTTCCCCGAGCTCATGACTGAGGTCCGCAATATCTCGTGTGACCAGGGCATGACCAGGAAGACATTGTGGAAACTACACGATGGCACCTTGCTCGAGTCAGTCTTGATGCGGTACCCGGGCCGAGCCACTTTGTGTATTTCCTCCCAAGCGGGATGTGGCATGGCCTGCCCGTTTTGCGCAACTGGTCAGGGTGGTTTGCATCGTAACCTGTCGACGGGGGAGATCGTGGACCAAGTTCGCGCCGCCGCAGCCGCGATGAGCAGGGGTGACGTGGCCGGTGGCGAAGGCCGCCTGTCCAACGTCGTCTTTATGGGGATGGGTGAGCCACTGGCGAACTATAAGCGTGTCGTCAGCGCCGTTCGGCAGATTACTGACCCCTCGCCACGAGGATTCGGTTTGTCTCAGCGTAACGTGACGGTGTCGTCGGTAGGACTTGCGCCAGCAATACGCCGGTTTGCCGACGAAGGCCTGTCTGTCACGCTAGCGGTATCCCTGCACACTCCTGATGATGAGCTCCGCGATAGCCTCGTCCCTGTGAACAATAGGTGGTCCGTGGAGGAGGTCTTGGATGCCGCTGCGTATTATGCGGACAGGTCTGGACGCCGAGTCTCTATCGAGTACGCGCTCATTCGCGACGTCAATGACCAGGGGTGGCGTGCGGACCTCTTAGGTAAGAAGCTGAAAAAGGCGCTTCACTCCAAGGTTCACGTGAATGTGATTCCGTTGAACCCGACGCCGGGGTCTATTTGGGATGCGTCGACGAAACAGCAACAAGAAGAATTTGTCCGCCGGGTGAAAGCACAAGGTGTTGAGTGCACCGTTCGTGATACCCGCGGACAAGAAATTGCCGCAGCCTGCGGTCAGCTAGCTGCGGAAGAAAAGACTGCGTAAAGCTGGGCCAGAGGCCGGGGGAGCGGCCGGGACACAAGGCCCAGCAAATAATCTCGTATTAGTTAGTTCCCCTGGACAGCGCGCTGACCCTTCACCTTCACCGTCGCCGGATCAATGTTGAAGGAACGCAGCTGTGAGTCGGACAGATCAGCATATGCTCCGCGGAGGTTGAGCTGGTCAGCAGCCCAGTCGCGCTCAACGTAATCCGCCGGCTTATTGCGAGCGGTCACGGTCCGAACCTGGTTCAGCTTAGGACGCAGAGCAATCAACAATGCTCCGATGAAGCACAGGGCAGCCGTCGCGATGAGGAAAATATCTTCAACATGGCCCTTGTGGTTACCAATAAGCATGAACAAGAGGAAAAGGCCACCAACGACGCCGGAGATAATAACCGGACGCCGGCCTAGATCATGCCAACCCCAGTATGCGGATGGCTCGTCTTTGGTTGATACGCCGTCGTACACTTTCTCATTCGTCTCAGACACGAGAACCTCTCCTCTATCTCTGCCGGAACAGTGACGATCCACGTCTGATGTATCTGTCCGGCGCGATTCCGCGGGACCAGTGGGGTATTTATTGTCGACGTTTCAGTCACACTGCTGTCGTTTACATTACCCCAAATGAATTCTCAGCCATAGTGAGGTAGCGCGTCTATCATGCCCAATACACCCTGTTGGTGGTGATTCCGTGAAAAGCGGGCGTGGTCTGCGCGTAGCAGCGTTCTCTCGTGGAACGCGGTAGGGTTGGCCCTCATGAGTTTCATCGTGGGGCTTGTTTTATTCGCCTTGGGGATCGTTCTGACCATCGCGCTGCATGAATGTGGCCACATGGTTTCTGCACGCGCCTGCGGGATGCGCGTGCGTCGTTACTTTATTGGTTTTGGGCCGACGCTCTTTTCTTTCCGACGGAGAGAGAAGAAAACGTCGGCAGCGGCTGGGCGTCCCCTCATGACGGAATATGGCCTCAAAGCTGTTCCCTTTGGTGGATTTTGCGATATCGCCGGTATGACAGCGATCGATGAGGTCGCCCCAGAGGATGAGCCATTTTCCATGGTCAAACGGCCCGTGTGGCAGCGTCTCATCGTGTTGCTGGGTGGAATCATGATGAACCTGCTGATCGGCGTCATCGTGATGTATTTTGTGGCCGTCGCGTGGGGGCTTCCCAATCCGAACGTCGATTTGTCGGCAAAAGTTGGTTCTACGCAGTGTGTTCCGCAATCGGCATCCGCGAATAGTTCGTCCCAGGATTCGTCGACGCCTGACTGTAGCGGTCCCGGGCCCGCGGGGAAGGCTGGAATCCGCCAGGGCGATACGATCGTCAAGGTTGATGGCCACGACACCCCGGACTTCACGACGATGGGCGACGTCGTCCAAAAGATCGGACGTGACCACGCGGATGACGCCCATGACCCCACCGTCCCCGTCGTTGTCGAGCGAAACGGTGAAACACGAACGGTTGACGTCACTATCCAGCGTGTTCAGCGGGAGACAACGCAGGGCAAGACGGTGACTGTCGGTGCTATCGGGATGACCTGGGAGCGTCCCAACAATATGTATTCGCACTACAACGCGCTGTCCGCTATCCCGGGCTCCTTGCACTATTCCGGTTACATGATCGGGCAGTCGGTCGTTGGCTTGGCCAAACTGCCGGCATCTGTTCCGGGAGTCGTCCGGTCGATCGGCGGTGGTGAGCGCAGCGAGAGCTCACCCATGAGCGTTGTTGGGGCCTCGGTGGCCGGTGGCGACTTGGTCAAACACGATCAGTGGTCGTCCTTCTTCCTCCTCCTGGCTAGCCTCAACTTCTTCCTCGCATTGTTTAACCTCGTTCCCTTGCCCCCGCTCGATGGTGGGCACGTGGCCGTCACGATTTGGGAGAAGCTCCGTGACATGGTGCGACGGCTCCGTGGCTTAGCGCCACTTGGGCCCGCCGATTACACCAAGTTGATGCCGCTGACCGTTGCCGTCTTTGTCCTCTTATTCGGTTTTGGTGCGCTGGTCATTGTGGCGGACGTTGTGAACCCCATCAGACTCTTCGGCTAAGACCCGGTGGGGGAACGTCGGCGGGTCGGAGCCTAGAGAACGCTGAACGCTGCTAGGTTTCGTACCATGCAGCGCGTGAGGCTTCGTCGGTACGGTCATGGCGGAAAGAAGATCCTGGCAGTGGCTTCGGTCACCGTTTTGGCGACGTTGAGCGCGTGTACACCAAAACCAGCTGGAGCGCGGGAAGCGGCAACTGACTTCGCCAAGCAGCTCAGCGCGATGGCCTCGTCGCAAGATAAAGACGGCGATGCCAATGACGATGAGCCTATTGACCACGCCGACAAAGCGGCCGATGCTACGGACAATAAGTCGGCAGCAGAGGCAAGCATCACGGACTCGTGGAAGGGACTGCAGGCGCAGGACCTCAAAGTCAGCCTGAAAGATTTCTCCTCGTCTGGTGATGTGTCCGTCGCCACGTATCACTATGACTGGACCTTGCCGAAGGACCGTTCACTGTCATACGACGCCAAGGCCACGTTCGCTAAGACGAATCAGGCGTGGAAAGTGCGGTGGAAGCCAGCGGTGATTCATCCCGATCTGGGCTCCGACCAGCATTTAGAGCTTCGGGCGCTTCAGGCGGATCGTGCGCCCGTTATTGGGTCGGACGGCCAGGTACTGCTCGAACCGGGAACCCAATTCCGCGTGCTTCTCAATAAGCATGACTCGGCGACCATCAATCATGTCGCATCCATCCTCAACGACGGCCATGCGGGGGACGCGGGAGTTCCGACGATAGATCCCTCCGCTGTCCACCAATCCGTGAAAAACGTCAACGGCGATTACTCCGTCGCGATGGTGCCTTCACGTGCACACGACGTCGTTGATGCACTCAAAGGCGTGGATGGAGTCACTCTCAACGAAGAGCCGGCTCTGGTCCGTCCCGACCCGAACTTCGCGCCTGACATTCTGAGCAGGGTGTCGTCGATAGTGAATGACGAACTCGATGGGAAAAATGGGTGGCAGGTGGCCTCTGTGAACCCCAATGGGGCTGTTATTAAGAGCCTGGAAGAGCAGCAACCGACCCCTGCTCAGTCGGTCAAGATCAGTTTGAGCAAGAAGGTGCAGGACGCTGCGCAAAAAGCGGTGGATACCCGTGCGGATACCGAAGCGATGATGGTCGTGATTCGCCCGTCGACGGGTGAGGTCCTTGCCGTTGCTCAGACGGCTAATGCCGATAAAAAGGGCGACCTGGCTCTGACGGGGTTGTTCCCGCCCGGATCAACGTTCAAGATGGTGACGGCAACGGCGGGGATGCAGCACGGGTTGGTTACTCCCGATTCCACCGTCCCGTGCCCGGGAACCATGGAAATTGGAAGCCGCGTTGTGCACAATTACAACGACTTCAGTTTGGGCAATGTCTCCTTGACCAAGGCGTTTGCGCAATCGTGCAACACGACCTTTGCAGACGTGTCTAGCAAGCTGAAGCCGGGGGAGCTGAAATCGACTGCCCAGCAGTTCGGCATCGGGCAAGACTACAAGATTGACGGGTTGGATACGCTGACAGGTCAGGTGCCACAGGCCGATGAGCTGGTGGATCGTGTAGAAGGTGGCTTCGGTCAGGGTAAAGACTTGGCTAGCCCGTTCGGTATGGCTCTTGTTGCTGCCACCGCTGCAGCAGGGAAAACTCCGACTCCTACCTTGATCGAATCCCACAAAACGACGGTCAAGAACACCAATGTGCCGACGATTGATCCCCCCACCATCGACAAACTGCGCGGGATGATGCGAGCTGTTGTGACCTCGGGTACTGCTCGTGCTATCGCAGGTGAGGGCGATGTTTTCGGTAAGACCGGTGAAGCTGAAGTCTCCGATGGGTCACACGCGTGGTTCGCTGGTTATCGGGGAGACCTTGCCTTCGCCACTCTGATCCCCATGGGTGGCGGGTCGGAACACTCGGTTGCCATCACCCAATCCTTTTTCCAGAACTTGGGTGGCGACGAATAATACGCTGGCCGGCTCGCACTTCAACTGCCGACGACGGACACACGCAGTCGGCCAGGCACAGTCGGCCTCACTGAGCGCAAGTGGTCGCCCGCATCGGCGTCGTTAATGGACCGCGCTACCATGTGGTCATGATTAACGGTTCAGCAAAGAAATCTCACACATCGGAGTCACAGCGTCACGGCGGTGACCGTGCGCCACTCAAGCCCGGACATGCCACTCCTATCCGACATGTCCCGGCCCATATCCCCCGTCCTGAATACGTTAACAGTGGAAAAGAGCCTCAAGAGGGAATCGGAGAACCCCTCGTTCAGACTCCCGAAAACATTGAGCGGATGCGCGAAGTGAGCGTCATCGCGGCAAATGCCCTACAGAAGGCGGGGGAAGCAGTTCAACCGGGAGTGACGACGGACGAGTTGGATCGGATCGTTCACGATTACTTCATTGAGCACGATGCCTACCCGTCCTGCCTGCATTACCGTGGCTACCCGAAAGCTAGTTGCATCAGCCTCAATGAGATCGTGTGCCATGGGATTCCGGACACCACCGTCGTGCAGGACGGCGACATTGTGAATATTGATGTCACGGCGTTCAAAAATGGGGTTCATGGTGACACCAACGCTACGTTCCTGGCTGGAAACGTCTCTGAAGAGCATAAAAAGTTGGTCAAGGTCACAGAAGAAAGCATGTACCGGGCTATCAAAGCGTGTAAGCCGGGCCGGCCTGTGAACATGATTGGCCGTGTGATTGAGTCCTATGCTCGCCGTTTCGGCTACGGAGTAGTGCGTGATTTCACGGGTCACGGCATTGGAACCACATTCCACAATGGACTTGTCATTTTGCATTACGACGCTTCATGGCCGGATGACATCATGGAACCGGGGATGACCTTCACCATCGAACCCATGATTACGCAAACGGAGAACCTCGATTACCGCGTGTGGGATGACGATTGGACCGTCCAGCTGACGCAACCAGGAAACTGGACTGCACAGTTTGAGCACACCCTCGTCGTCACCGAGGACGGCGTTGAGATTTTGACGCAGCCAGACTTCTCCATTGACGAAGCGTAAAAATCGAACGTGCGTGGTTCGTGTTAGATACCCATGAATGCTGACTATGAAAAGGCCGGGTACGACAAGGCTGAGTCTTCGCCTTCCTTAGCCCCGGCACTGTTGGTGACCGGATGCACGTCAGACGCTGGCAAATCGGTCGTCGTTGCTGGAATGTGCCGGTCATTGGCACGTCGTGGCTATCGTGTCGCGCCTTTTAAGGCGCAGAACATGTCGAATAATTCGGCCGTCGTGCTGGCGACTGATTATTCCGCAGGTGCGGGCAACTCGGACAGTGGGGAGGCGGCCTCGTATCCAGCTTCTCATCACGAGAATGGCCGACGTCTCGTCGCCGGGGAAATCGGACGAGCCCAGGCATTGCAAGCTTTCGCTGCCGGAGCTACCCCCAGTGTCGACATGAACCCGGTCCTGCTGAAGCCGGAGGCAGACCGTCGAAGCCAACTAGTCCTCCGCGGAGTCGCAGCCGGCACCGTCGGCGCACGGGACTACATCGAACACCGCACGCACTTGCGTGAGGTCAGCGCTCAAGCGTTGGAGTCGCTCCGCCGCGAATACGATGTGGTCATCTGTGAAGGGGCGGGGTCACCAGCAGAAATTAACCTCCGGCACACCGACATCGCGAACATGGGGCTCGCGGAAGCTGCGGATCTTCCCGTCGTCCTTGTCGGCGATATCGACCGCGGTGGTGTGCTCGCGCACTTTTTTGGCACGTACTTCATTCTCGACCCCAGTGACCGCGACCGATTTCAAGGTTTCATCATCAACAAGTTCCGCGGTGACGTCGGCATCCTTCAGCCGGGGTTGGACGAGGTCACACGCCGAACCGGTGTTCCGACGCTCGGCGTCATCCCATTCATCGACGGTCTCTGGATAGATGCTGAAGATTCACTATCGGGTGCCAGTGGTCGAGTAGGCCCGGGGAATCCGCCTATTGGGACCGACACCATACGGGTAGCTGCGGTCCGCCTGCCTCGGGTGTCGAACAGCACCGATATCGAGGCTCTATCGTGCGAGCCTGGCGTTGATGTGGAGTGGACCACCTCGCCCGCGGCTATTGCTTCGGCGGATTTAGTGGTCATTCCGGGGTCGAAGTCCACGATCCACGACTTAGAGTGGCTGAAGAAAACAGCTGGCCCTCAGCTTCAGGAACGCTACCGTGCTGACCGGCCGATCTTGGGAATATGTGGCGGATTCCAGATGCTGTGCCACTCCATCACGGACCCCGTCGAGTCCGGCCACTCCGACCCCGTCGCCGGCTTGGATTTCTTGGACATCGATATCGAGTTTTTCCCCGAAAAAACACTGGCCAATCACGGTACAGCGTTTGAGATCCACCACGGTCGGGTTGTCCGTCAAAATTGCCCAGGGTGGATCGGGCCACTTACCGACGACGGGGGCCCAGGCGACGGGAACTTAGGCGACCATGCAGGTCTCGACAGTCATGTGAGCGGTGCAGCCCGGGCAGCACGCTACGAAGGAGCCCACGATAAAGCCGTGTGGGGCACACACCGGCACGGGCAGCTCGAGGTCGATTCTTTCCGACGCCAATTCCTCCGTGATGTTGCCCAGGCATGCGGTTTATCCGGATTCGTCCCCGGGCACGTCAGTTTCGAAGACGCTCGCGCTGAACAGGTCGACCGGTTAGCCGACGCCGTGGATGCAGCCCTGGGCGACGACTGGCCTGAACGATTGGGAATCGTGACAGACTAACCGGCGTTACTGACGCTATTTCGTGCTGCGTCATCAATATGTCCACATCTGCGTGCGATGAGTGCGATGAATATAGGTGACAGAACGGCAACCATGTACACCACGCCGAAGGATCCGCCCGTAGACAGAGGCACAAGGGTGTGAACAAGAGTCGCGGCCGCGACAGACACCGTCATCCCTGTCATGCCTGCTACCTGCAGGGCAGATCCCATAAAGCCGGCCTTATCGGCCGGGGACAAGCTCATCGCTGCCGTGTTAATCCGGGGGTAGCTGTATCCCACACCAAATCCGGTCAATGTCCAAAACGCTGTTATCCACGCCCAATGTGCGCCTGATGCACTGCTGATACCGACACCAGCAGCGCCGATCCCCAAGACCGCAGCAGAGATCCACAACGTCACCGGGAGCGACCGCGGTTTGGCGCTCGACTGCACTTGCGACCCGATAAACCAGGTAATACCCGTTCCCGTCAGCGCGAGCCCAGTCAGCGTCGGTGGCAATCCATCGCGCCGGGCAAGAAGCAGAGGGATGAGCGCCTCGAGCCCGAAGAAAGCGTCGAAAAGGAATCTCAGAAGAACCATCGACGGCACATCACCCGCGGCGCGGAACGTGCCGACGGGCACGAGCGGGCGAATCGCGACGGCGGTCACGCCTGTGGCGAGGAGGAAGACCAGAACTCCCCACGCCGCGAAATCACCGGAAATCGAGAGCGGGTAGGACGCTATCGCGATAACGAGCGCCGCGATCAGCATCTTCGTTGCGTTGCGATGATCGGTCTCACGCGTTAATGGCGTCGTCGTGCGGGGGAGGAGAGGGAACACAATGATCGACGCCGCAGCTGAGATGCCGAAAAGCCAATGCCAGCTGAGACTCTCGGTAATAATCCCCGCAACCCCAGGTCCAATGAGTGTGGGGATCACCCACGCGCCGGCCAAGGCTGCGAACATTTTCGTCTGCAGCTGAGAGGGATAAATGACGGCGATAATCGCATAGATGGCGACCACGATGGCGCCTCCGCCGAGCCCCTGGAGCACGCGTGCGACGAGGAAAATCGGCATCGTCGGGGTGACAACAGCAAGTACCAGGCCTGCCACAAATAAGAGGCCGGACCCTCGCAACGTTCTCATTGCGCCCCGGGAGTCCGCGAGCATTCCACCAGCGACCATGGCGAAGATGGACGCTGCCGTTGCCGCGGTGAACGTCAACGTATATGCGGTTCCCCCGGGTGCCCCCAGACTTGCGGTAATCGTGGGCATGACGGACATGACTGCCGTCTGGTCAAACGCAGCAATGGTAATGAGCGTTATCAACCCGATCGTGAGAGCACGATATTGAGATGAGAGTAGGCCTTCCTGGGCGTCGGACGTCGACCCCTTGAGAGCAAACCTATTTCCAGCCATAGATTGAGCAGTTACCTCTACACTTCTTCTTTCGCTAATTGACCACCTGTTTATATACGACGATGGGCGGGTAGGGCCACTCGCCCCACTGCGGGACTACAGCGGGGCTGGGCAGGACTACACGTGTGGGACTACAAGCCCAGCCCAAGGAGGGCATTTTCATTGACCTCCGACAATGCCGGGTGGATCCAGTATTGTCCCTCGGCCACCTCAGGGACGGTCAGTTTCTGCTCCATCATGGTGATGAATTGGTGGATCAACGTCGTGGCTTGCGGCCCAATGATGTGGGCACCAAGCAACTGTTTGCTCGTCGTATCAGCAATGAGTTTCACGAACCCGGTGGTATCTTCCATCGCCCAGCCATAGGCGACATCGCCATAATTCTGCGTCTTCACGGCCAGGGTCGTGCCATTGTTGTCCGCCCAGTTCCGCGCTTCCTTCTCCGTCATACCGACAGTCGCGATTTGCGGGTGGGTAAACACTCCTGCAGGCACATAGGTGTGATGGAAGGCCTGTTTACCAGCATCGGGGCCGCTCGTGGCTATCTCTCCCATGCCGGCTCGTGCTTCGTTAGGGTTCTCCAAGAGCCCCATATCAAGCAAAACATTGTGCTTGACGACCTTCGCCTCGTGATTGGCCACGTGCTTCAGTTGATACGGCGACGACACATCGCCCAGCGCCCACACACCGGGAGCAGTCGTTTCGCCGTACTCATTGACGACGATTCGCCCGCCATTATCAAGGTCCATACCGGCCTCAGTGACGTTGAGGAGATCGCCGTTGGGGGTTCGTCCCATAGCGACGAGAAGCGTCTCGGCGCTGACAGTGGTTCCGTCGTCAAGAGTAAGGGTGACCCCCTCGGTGTTTTCTGTCTTTCTTTCCGCCTTGGTGACGGTGCGGCCCAGGTATGTTGTCCACCGCTCGGACGCGATCTCAGTGAAACGCTCTGAAAGGTCCGCCTCGAACCGCTTGAGCAGATGAGGCGACCGGTTAATGACGGTCACGTCCACCCCAAGCGCACTGAAGACGTGGGCAAACTCCGCGGCAATAACTCCACCACCGAGAATGATCATTGATGAGGGAAGATCAGGAATCCGGAGGATATCTTCATTCGTGTGGTAGGGCACATCTGAATCCGTAATCACGGACGGAATGAATGGCCGCGAACCGGCCGCCACGATAATGCGATCCGCTGTGATCGTGACGGGCTGATCACCCTGCCCGGTCGCCAGAGTCCGTGGTCCGATAAAACGAGCGAACTGGTCGTAGACATCCACCGTCGGATTTTCATCACCACGGCGATACTCTTCGCCACCGCGCGCAATAGGGTCGATACGACGCTCAAAAATACGACGCACGATGGCAGGCCAATCAACCCCGTCAACGTGGGCATGCACCCCGTACCGTTCCGATTCCCGCGCAGCCTCCGCAATATCGGCCGCATACACATACATCTTGGTGGGAATACAGCCGACATTCAGGCACGTCCCCCCAAACGTTCCCTTTTCGACGATAGCGATCCGCTTATCACCGAACTCAGGCCCCGGGATCATATTGCCGGACCCCGTACCGATAATCATGAGGTCATAGTGCCGCGTCGGCGCTTCGGGACCATTGTGGACGGGTTGAGGAATGACAGGATTATTGCGCTCAGCCGTCGAGGTTGCAGCCATTGAACGTCCTTTCTATATCGATGACATGCGAATGATGCCGTCGCTTTATCATGCGCACGCGAGTCTACATTTCGACTAACACCGCAGAGGTGAGTCCTGTTCCCACGCGGCCTCATTGACGGTAGCTTTGGACTTCCCCCGTTTAAGGGTGCTGATGATATGTAAATGGTCATTATGTTGGGCTTTTCACGACGGTTATGCCGTGCCTGTCCTCCGCGCCGGGTACTCTCAAACGGTGGGATGGTTCCGCGTTGGGATCGACCCACGATTCATGGTTCTTGACCGTGACGGGTCACCATAGCAATTGGCCGCGGGCCGTTTTGCGCAATATGACAGACCAGAACGAATAACAACTCGCTTCTCTTACCGGCGTCGCGTTGGTTCGCGGCGCTTCGAAGGATGATGAAAATCGTGTCAGAATCCACTGATCGCGTAGGAAAAGGAACCGATACCGACGTCGTGCTCATCGGTGCCGGAATTATCAGCTCTACGCTAAGTACTTTGCTCAAAGAGCTTCAACCGGATTGGGATCAGGTGATCCTGGAGCGTCTTGATATTCCGGCGGGGGAGTCGTCATCACCATGGAATAATGCGGGCACTGGCCACTCGGCGCTATGTGAGCTGAACTACACGCAGGAAGTCAATGGCGACATTGACATTACAAAAGCGGTGAGTGTGAACGAGAAGTTCCAGATCTCTCGTCAATTCTGGAGCTACCTCATTGAGGAAAATAAGCTCGGCAATCCGCGTGAGTTCATTAACAAGTGCCCCCACATGTCGTTCGGGCACAGCGGTGAGCAGGTCCGTTTCCTCCGTAAGCGGTTCGACGTTCTCAGCAAGCACCCCTTGTTCCCGGGGATGCATTTCACGGATGACAACGAAAAGTTCGCTGAGAAACTGCCCCTGATGGCGCGCGGCCGTGACTACACGGAACCAGTGGCGATTTCGTGGACCAACGAGGGCACGGATATTAACTTCGGTGCCTTGACTCGCCAATATATTGACTATGTCACCCAGAATGGCGTTGAAATCCGGTATGGCAATGAGGTCCAAAACATCTCTCGCGAGGGCAGCCACTGGAAGGTGACCTCGAAGAACCTTCACACCGGGGACACGTCGGTCATTACCGCAAACTTCGTCTTCGTCGGTGCGGGCGGAATGGCACTGCCGCTCCTGGAGAAAGCCGGCATCCCGGAAATTAAGGGCTACGGTGGCTTCCCTGTGTCCGGTGCCTGGTTGCGCTGCACCAACGAGGACTTGATCAAGCAACACGCTGCGAAGGTGTATGGCAAGGCATCCGTTGGTGCTCCGCCGATGTCGGTACCGCACTTGGATACTCGCATTATCGACGGCAAACGTGGCCTTTTGTTCGGCCCCTACGCTGGTTGGACACCGAAGTTCCTTAAGAAGGGCAGCTTTTTGGACCTGCCGAAGTCGCTGCGTCCAGGGAATATCGCTTCGCTGGTCGGCGTCGGCCTTCAGGAATTCGGCCTCACCCGTTACCTCGTGGAAGAGGTGTTGAAGAACCAGACCGCTCGTGTGGAGTCGCTCCGTGAATACATGCCGTCGGCTCGCGCCGAGGATTGGGAGCTGGTTACCGCTGGTCAGCGTGTTCAGGTCATCAAGCCGATTGGTGCTCCGAAGTTTGGTTCCTTGGAGTTCGGAACCGCGGTGATCTCGAGCAACGACGGTTCCATCGCCGGTTTGATGGGTGCTTCGCCGGGAGCTTCGATCGCTCCGTCCGCAATGATCGAACTGCTGGAGCGGTGCTTCGGCAGCAAGATGATCGAGTGGGCGCCGAAGATCAAGGAAATGGTGCCGTCGTACGGCAAGTTGATGTCGCGTCACACCGATCTGTTCCACGAGCAGTGGGATCGTTCGCAGAAGGCGTTGCAGCTGGAATCCTAAACAGCTATTGAGCACGGCCTGGAATCGATGAATGTTCGGCTCCGGGCCGTTTTCTCGTGTCTTTCACTTGTCGCATCCTGGTGTTTATTATCAGTGGCGGTAAACCGTTCACGGTAGGAAGCCTCTAGAGTAGGAAGTATGTTGCCTTCGTCACACAGCGTTTCGCTTTTCCCTTTCAGTGCCGTGGTTGGGCAGGACCAGCTGAAATTAGCGCTGATCTTGACCGCTATTTCTCCCCGCATCGGCGGCGTCGTTGTTAGAGGCGAAAAGGGCACGGCGAAGACGACGACAGTCCGCGCTTTCTCCCGGATGCTTCCAGACCCGAAGGCGAAGGTCGTTAACCTTCCGTTGGGCGCCACGGAAGACCGTGTGGTGGGCTCTATTGATGTCGAGCGCGTTTTGACCACCGGCCACGCTGAATACCAGCCCGGCCTGCTCAGCGAGGCAAACGGGGGAGTGCTGTACGTCGATGAAATTAACCTGCTGGCGGACCACTTAGTCGATATCATTCTCGACGCTGCAGCAACCGGTCACATCAGTATCGAACGCGATGCGGTCTCTCACACTGAGGACACTGACTTTGTCCTCGTCGGCACGATGAACCCGGAAGAAGGGGAGTTGCGTCCCCAACTTCTCGACCGGTTTGGTTTGGCTGTCGACGTTTCCGCGCCGCGTGACACGAAGTCGCGGACCGAAGTAATGCGCCGCCGCTTGGCCTTCGATGAGAACCCCGAGCAATTCCTCGAGCAGTGGGCCGATGCAGAGAGGGACATCGCAACGCGCATTGTCGCTGCTAAAGAGCGCGTGACAGAAGTAGAACTCACCGACGTCGTCTTGGGACGAATCGCATCCATCTGTGCATCCTTTGATGTCGATGGCATGCGCGCAGACCTCGTCATTGCCCGTGCCGCCGCCGCCCATGCTGCCTGGGAAGGCCGGACAACGATCAAGGACTCGGATATTAAAGTCGCGGCCGAGTTGGCGCTCCCGCACCGCCGTCGGGACCCCTTCGATTCCCCTGATATCAGCGACGACGAGCTCGACGAAGCGTTGGACCGCGCTCGGGACGAGGTTCCCGACGAACCAGATGACGACTCTGCGCCGGAGAACACCGAGGACACCGATGGCGACGTCGATGCTAACGATGTCGACGACACTAGCGACGACGCCGACTCGGACGAGACATCGGATCCAAGCGCTGAACAGCCCACACCGCAGCAGAACAAGTCCGATGTAGATAACGATGACAACCGCGGTCCGGCACCGCAGGAAGGAGGCCGCGCCGCCCAGGGCGCGCCCTTTCGCCGCTAGGCTTGTTCAGCTTCAGAAGCTAGGCCAGGTCGAATCCACCGCGCTGGGGAGACGATCGCATGCCATCTCAGCGCACGGTTCAACTATCCGAGCAGTACGAGACGGTCACGGTTTCAACGTCGTGGGGACGGTCCTCGCCGCGGCAGACCGTGGAGCGCGGATCGACAATCACACTCACCGTGTTCCTCTGGAATCGAATGACGTGCGCGGAAGTATTCGTCGTGGATCGGAAGCAAACCTCGTCGTGTTCCTCGTCGATGCCTCGGGGTCGATGGCAGCACGTGATCGTCTCTCAGCTGTGACAGGGGCGATTATGTCGATGCTGACCGACGCTTACCAGCGTCGCGACAAAGTCGCCGTGATCACGATCCATGGGGCGGAAGCGACAGTCGTTCTTCCGCCGACGCGGTCGATCACGATCGCTGCCCGTCGTTTAGCTGACGTCAAAACCGGTGGACGTACCCCCTTGGCCGCTGGGCTCGATAAAGCCTATGAGCTCATTACTCGCGAGCATTATCGGGAGCCCGGCCGCAGAGCTATCCTCATGTGTTTGTCGGATGGGCGTGCCAATGGCAAAGGCGGTTTGGCCGCCGCTGAGGCAGCAGCCCGTCGTATCGCTCGTCGAGGGCTCGCAGGGAGTGTCGTCATCGATTGTGAACGCCAAGGTCGGGTGCGACTAGGTTTAGCATCGCGGTTAGCGGCTTACCTTCATGCCCCGTGTGTTCGGTTAGAGGAGCTGTCGGCCGATAATCTAGGTGGAGTCATCAAGACGTTTAGCTAGTACGTTGCGTTAGAACGTCGAGCCAGAGCAACTACTCTGCTTAGCCCTGAATAAGCACAGCGATAATTGGATAGACCCACGCGCGCAGGCACAGACAGTCACTGAGGAGAGAAACGACAATGCCCAAAGGAAAAGTTGATCCCGCGAACATTCCCAACGACGGATTAACAACACGACAGCGACGGATGCTCCCCGTCACCGCGGTCAACACGGGCGATGGCAAAGGAAAATCCACCGCTGCTTTCGGCATGGCCCTGCGCGCATGGAACCAAGGGATGAGCATCGGCGTCTTCCAGTTCGTCAAATCCGCGAAATGGCGGGTCGGCGAGGAAGCCGTCTTCCGGAAGCTAGGGGAGCTACACGACGAGACCGGCGTCGGCGGACCCGTCGAATGGCACAAAATGGGCGAAGGATGGTCATGGTCCCGGACCAAGGGAACCGAGGACGACCATGCGCGCAACGCCCTCGATGGATGGCATGAGGTTGCCCGACGGCTCCAAGAGGAAACCCACGATTTTTATGTCCTGGACGAATTCACCTACCCCATGGCTTGGGGATGGGTCCCTGTTGAGGAAGTAGCCGAGACGCTCCGGAACCGCCCCGGCACCCAACACGTCGTCATTACCGGCCGGCGCGCACCACAAGAGATCATTGACGTTGCCGACCTTGTAACCAAAATGGAGAAAATCAAGCACCCCATGGATCAAGGGCGAAAAGGCCAGAAAGGTATCGAGTGGTAGACACCCAAGGTACGGGCGCGCCGGGACTTGTTATTGCCGGTTCAGCCTCTGGGACGGGAAAGACGACGCTCGCCACCGGCCTGATGGCGGCACTGAGCCGACGACACATTGTTGCGCCGTTTAAAGTCGGTCCCGACTACATTGACCCTGGTTATCACGGTGTAGCCACGGGCCGGCCAGGACGCAACCTCGATTCAGTCATGTGCGGAACCGACCGCATAGCCCCGTTGTATCGTCACGGCTCCTTGGGTGCGGACATCGCCGTGGTGGAAGGCGTGATGGGTCTTTTCGACGGTCGCATTCCGGCCTTGTCCTCGCATGTCGGTAACGAGAAAGGTGTTGCCGCCCAGAGTGGCACTGTGGCTAGCGGTTCAGTGGCCAGCGGCTCCACGGCTGAAGTCGCCCGCCTCGTCGGCCTC
>NZ_JAUMTY010000035.1:0-7602 GCF_030530965.1 Corynebacterium sp.
AACTAAACAACAACTGTTGTGGCGGAATATGATGGTTTGTTGGTTGCTTGCGTCTACTGTTTGGTGTCTTGTGCAGCACACCACCCCGGTGTCGGGTGTTGCGTGTGTTGTCCTTTTTGGTTGTGTTGGTGGTTAGTGCGGTGGGGTCACGCCCGGTCCCTTTCCGAACCCGGAAGCTAAGCCTGCCTGCGCCGATGGTACTGCACCTGGGAGGGTGTGGGAGAGTAGGTCGCCGCCAACCGTAACGTAAAGAACTGAATACAGTGTTTGTGTGTGGTGCGGCCCGAACCCCCGGTGGGGGTGGGCCCGCACCACACACACTTTTATGTATGCGCCCACCCGTCCTTCGGGCGGGCAATCCCGTATCTAGTAGTCAATCCGGTTTGGCTCGACGCGGGGGAGCCCGGTACTCGGGCTAAACAAGCCCCACGCCAGCGTCCACTATTTTTGCGTCCGCGTCGGCACTATTTTGCTTTCGCCCATGCGGTTAACTTATCAACGGCATCGTCAATGACGTTCGCCTTCTTACAAAAAGCCCACCGAACCAGGGTTCGATACTGTTCCTCATCGTCAACGAACGCGGTGACTGGAATAGCTGCAACGCCCGCGTCCTTCGGTAGGGCAAGACAGAAGTCATCTGCGGTCATGTTCTTGGTTGCTTCGCACGTTGAGATGTCGGTAACCACGAAATATGACCCGTCACTGGGGTACACGGTCATGCCGATGTCCCCACACACCTTCGCGATCTTCTTATAGTTGTTTTCCAACCGCTGGCTCAGTCCATTGACCCAATCAGCTTCGTCGCGTAGCGCGTACGCAACTGCCGGTTGAAAAGGAGTGGCTCCCACAAACGACATATATTGCTTCGCTGTGAGCGCCGCATCAACGAGCGGAGCAGGTCCCATGACCCACCCGGTCTTCCAGCCCGTCGCATTAAAAGACTTCGCCGTCGACGAAACGGTCACAGTGCGCTCGCGCAAACGTCCCACGGAGGCCACGGGAACGTGGCGCGCTCCACTAAACACCAGGTGCTCATAGACCTCGTCGGAAAGGACAAGGCAGTCGTGGGCTTCAGCAACTTCACTGATTGCCAAGATCTCGTCGGTCGTAAATACGTGCCCTGTCGGATTGTGAGGAGTGTTGACAACAATCATCCTCGTGTTATCTGAGACAGTGCGGCGTAGTGCCTCAACATCTAATGCCCAGCGCGGAGCACCCTGCTCGTCAGTTGTTGGGAGCAGCGGGACCGCTACATGGTGGCCACCCGCCAGCCGGACAGCAGCTGCATAAGCGTCGTAATAAGGTTCGATGAGGACTACTTCAGAGCCGGGTTCGACCAACGCCAAAATGGACGCTGCGATACCTTCCGTGGCACCGACGGTCACGGCAACCTCGGTATCCGGATCAAAAACCTGGCCGTAGCTCTGCTCGCGATTAGCAGATATCGCTTTGCGTAGCTCCGGCACACCCCGGCCTGGAGCGTACTGGTTATTGCCCGACAAAATCTGCTCAGAGGCGATCTCCAGCATCCTTCGTGGGCCGTCGCTGTCCGGAAAACCCTGGCCCAGGTTAATGGCGTTGTTTTCTACTGCTAACCGGGTGATGCGCGAAAAGATCGTCTCAGGGATGTCACGGAGGCGCGACACGATCGGTGAGGTTAAAAGTGAACCGCTCTGTTCAGTCATGGAGCCATTGTAAACACCATCGCGGATGACACCGCAGACAGGGCTGGTCATGAGTTGCCGGGGCTCCGGGCAAGTACGACGCGTATCCAACCCTGACACCTTTATAAACAGGACACCTGTATAAACACGGCGGGTATATAAAATAGCTACATGGCCAACAAACCCACCTCTGGATCTTCATCGTCCTCTGCGTCCCCAACCAGTGCATCGTCTTCCGCATCGGCCGGCACCTTTGCCGGTACCTCTGGCTCGGCCGGTTCTTCTGCGGGTAACACCGGGGTGGGTCGGTCGGACGATGTGCTCGCGGGGAACCCGATCCTCACTCCCGAACAGCAGCTCGACCAGATCGCGAGCTTTATCTCGGTCCACTACAAAGAGGTGTGGGACATTATTTCTTCCCCGGGGAATTTCTCTGCCGAACGTGAGCAGCAAGAACCGGGGGAGCAACGCCAGTTGCAAGAGGACGCCGAGCAGGCAGTGGGGCGTTTAAACGACATCGTGACGCATACCTCGCAGCTCGTTCTCGGGGTGGGCCTCGATCACTCCATCCCGGGCGTGGCATTCACGTCGAACGGGCCGGACATGCACACCGTCGACGGCAACACCGCAGTCTTCGTCCCCTCCACCCCCACAGGGCGGATAGCAGTATCGCTACATGGTGGCCCGGGGTGGCACGGATCAGGACAGGAACTCGAGATCTTCTGGCGGCCAACCATCGCCGCGATCGCAGAACTCTCCGGCACAACAATTGTCGACGTCGACTATCAGCTTCCCCTCATACGACGGCGTCTGTCTGACGATGTGCAAGGAAATGCTGTATACAGCGATCACGCCGAGGGAACAGAAGGAATCATTCGTGATGCGCTTGCCGCAGTCGACGTGGCGGAGGACGTGCTCAGCAATATCTCGAGCGATACACGTGAATCAGACAGCACCACCGCTACGCACGACGAGGCCCGAGGCTACGACATAGTTGCTTTCGGTAGCGGTACATCTGCTGGGCTAGAGCTCGCAGCGAAGTGGAACAGCGAGCGCATTGTTCTGCAGCACCCTCGGCTATTCCAGCCCAGCCCAGAGAACGAAACATGGCGGAACCACGATTTCAGCCAGGCCAAAGTTCTTGTTCAGAAAGCCACACGTGACACCATCGCCGTCGACGCAGAAGGGATTGCTCATAACCTTCAGGAGCTAGGAGCAACCACAACCGTGACCGAGCACCTCGGCTACCACGTGTTGGCTACTCCGGCGGTACAAAGAGAGTGCGCCCAAGAAGCCGCCAACTTCCTCCAGGACGGATCTGTTCGCTAAGGATCTTTTCACGGATTTATCCGCCACGGCGTCAGCACTCGATTGGGGCGCCAGCTCTCATCGAGGAGACAGCACGCACATCGACGCCAGCTACAGCGGCAGGAGATTCCGCTTCGCGCCCATCACGTCGTCAATGCGATCAAGATTGTCGGCCAGCATTTTCCACTGTTGGGGTGCAATGGCAGCCTCGGCATCGCGCACAACGTTCTGGTTCTTTGTCGCCCACCCAATTGGCATGGGATTAATCTCATCCCACCGATCCTTATGCTGGACCGACCGCGTCGCCGTGACCGCTACCGACGGGATGCGCTCGCCGACCTCGCGCACCGTACCCGGAATTCGTGCCACCGTTCGCGCAGACAGGGCCCACCGCGGCTTATCATCCGCATTCACTGAGGTATTCACCAACGCCATGATCTCAACGTCGTGAGGATTCACGCGAGCGACCATCGCCGGTGCCAGCTCATAGCGGTTGTACAACGACTGGCCGGACCCCACCATGCGGGGAATAACCTGAACCATCACCAGGCTAAACAGCCCGAAGAGCCCCAGAACTATGGCGAGCAACACGAAGGCACCGTCGTGGCGAGCAAAAATAAAGATGAGGACAGCTGCGACAACGAGGATCCCACCGAGCACGCCGGCACTGACCTGGAGCCGGCGAGAATCTCGCACGAACTCGTTATGTTGGCGGTTAAAAGCCTCGTCCACGGTGAACTGAAAAGTGCTCATGGTGTTAGTCATCCTCAAGGTCCGGTAAATCCGCCGAGTTCACAATCCGGTACGCGTACCCCTGCTCAGCCAAGAAACGCTGACGATGGGCCGCGTACTCGGCGTCGATCGTATCGCGCGACACCACTGTGTAGAAATGCGCACTCCCGCCGTCGCGCTTGGGGCGCATCAAACGGCCCAAACGCTGCGCTTCCTCCTGCCGCGAACCGAACGTCCCGGACACCTGAATCGCCAACGACGCCTCAGGCAAATCAATAGAAAAGTTCGCGACTTTACTGACGACGAGCGTCGAAATCTCTCCAGAACGGAACTGCTCGAAAAGCTCTTCGCGCTTCTTATTCCGCGTCTTGCCGTCGATAAGGGGAGCGTTCAGCTTCTCGCTCAGCTCCTCCAACTGGTCGATGTACGCGCCAATGATCAACGTCGGTTCGTTGGGGTGCTGGGCCATGATCTTGCGAACCACGCGGATCTTCGTCCCCGAGCACGCCGACAACCGGTACTTGTCCGACTTTTCCGCGGTGGCGTACACCATGCGCTCGGACTCGGTCATCATGGACCGCACCTCAATGCACTCCGCCGGCGCAATCCAGCCCTGGGCCTCGATATCCTTCCACGGCGCGTCATAGCGCTTGGGGCCAATCAAGCTGAACACATCGCCCTCACGGCCATCCTCACGCACCAGCGTCGCCGTCAAACCCAAACGACGACGAGACTGCAGATCAGAGGTCAAACGAAACACCGGGGCAGGCAGCAGGTGCACCTCGTCGTAAATAATGAGGCCCCAATCGCGCGAATCAAAGAGCTCCAGTGCGCGGTACTCACCACGGGTTTTTCGGGTCACGACCTGGTACGTGGCAATCGTCACCGGGCGGATTTCCTTCTTTTCGCCGGAGTACTCGCCGATCTCATCCTCGGTGAGGGTGGTGCGCCGAATCAGCTCGTCCCGCCACTGGCGCCCCGATACGGTATTCGTCACCAGGATCAGCGTCGTCGTCTTGGATTTCGCCATGGCAGCTGCCCCGACCATCGTTTTACCTGCTCCACAGGGCAAAACGACGACGCCGGACCCGCCATCCCAAAATGAATCCGCCGCGAGTTTTTGGTAATCGCGAAGCTGCCAGTCCACGTTCTCCGTCGACAAGGAAATAGCATGAGCCTCACCGTCGACATAGCCCGCTTGGTCATCGGCAGGCCACCCGACCTTCAGCAATTCCTGCTTCAGGCGACCGCGCTCGGAGGGGTGGACAGTCCAGGCATCATCCGCAATGGCAGAGCCCAACATGGGCTTGATCTTCTTGTGGCGAATAACCTCCGCCAACACGGCCTTATCCGTCGCGTGCAGAACCAGCCCGTGGATCGGATCCTTGTGCAACGTCAGGCGGCCATAGCGACCCATCGTGTCGGCAATATCCACCAGCAGCGGCTGCGGAACAGGGAAGCGAGAATAATTCTCCAGCACATCGACAACCTGTTCAGCGTCGTGTCCGGCAGCGCGCGCATTCCACAACGCCAGCGGCGTAATGCGGTACGTGTGGATGTGCTCGGGTGCTCGCTCAAGCTCAGCAAACGGGGCCAAAGCAGCACGGGCCTCCTCGGCCTTCGGATGATCAATTTCAAGCAGAACTGTCTTATCTGATTGAACAATAAGAGGCCCATCGAAGGCGTTAGTGCCCTGCGCCATACAAACCCTTTCCTTTCATGCTCAGCGGTCCATGAGCGTAATGCTTGTGACATGGTGGAACGCAATACGTCGAACTTCCGACGAATGAACGTCGAACCCATCAAAATAGCCCGATGTCACAGTTAGCGGCTCCATACGGTATCGCTTAGTTGCGCCATTCTTCTCAACGTACGTCACAATGACTTGCATTCCCGACCGCGCATAATGAGAAAGCTGCGGAACCCAATCCTGCGGGTGAGTGAGAACCTTACCCTCGACGTCATCGGCATCCTCCCGACGAACCGCGGCAATCGCACCAGCAATGCCGCCCTCCGGAGTGGGCGTCACGTTCACCGAATACCGAGTCAACATCTCGGACTCATCCGCTGGCGAGAGATCAAAGTGGCTATCAAAACGGGCAACCGAATCCGACTGGACCGCCATACCACCGGCATCCTCCTGGACAACCTGGAATCCCTCGGCAGCCACATCCCTCAGCGCCGTTGCCAGCGGTACCGACCCCACCAACACCGTCGGCGCGATCTTTCGTAAACCTGCCGACGACGCTGCGGGGGAAGCCAGCACATCGTCGACGACCTGCGGATCATCAATGCGCAAATAACACGAAGCCTCGCCACCGCGCACCGATCCATAGAAGCGGCCCACGTCGTCAATGAGGAACGTGAGCCCCTGGGGAACACCATTGAGCACCCGAAGCGACAGGAACGACGAAATATCCTCAGGTGTAAGGCCCGACGCCATCCCCCGGCGGAGACTTTCCTCCGAAACCCTGTACAGCGTTGCCAGCCCGGGGCTTTCCACGTCGGCAATACGATCCATCATGCTCGTTGTCGTGTCATCAAGAGGGCTAGGGGCCAGAACGGTCATATCGCCTTGAGCAATCAATGTCGACGACGGCGCGGGAAATGAGGTCTGGCAGTGCCGGATCAAAGCGACGACATATGCGTCGTAGAGCGACAAATCTGCAGTCGACGAATTTGCTGAGCTCGGCTGAGAGCTACCGGTGTCCTCATTGCTCTCCGCGGAATCGCTCCCCACCGACGTTGGCTGGGACGTCGGCTGAGAAGCGTAGGTGCGCGACAGGCGTAACACGTAATCGGCCATCGGCGTGGAATGTGTCTCGCGATCTGGGGGAATGTCGCGGAGCAGGGGGAGGAGAATGTCAGTGACCCCGGTGGTTGCCCGCCCCGAGATAAGCCCGAACGCCTCCGCATTGGCCACCATATTGGGGACGGCCCGCGGATCCATATAAACCACATGCTGCGGATACATGTACCCGTACGCCGAGTACACATCCTCCGTTTTCCCGGTTGCGGAAGGATCAAAACCTCGCGCCGCGGACAAGAGATGCCGACGCAGAACGAGAGCACCCGGGGACACTGTCTCCTCGTCGAAGACATTGATGTTCTTGCCGTCCTCATCCTTGCCGACGACCCACGTCTGTGCCAGGGAACCAAACCATCCCATCGCCAGCAGCGCCCACTGTGTGCCGGCATCGGCGTGGATCCACTCTTCGGCCAGGCGCGTCGGGCCCCACCACCCGTAATCCGCCTCATCGTAGAGAGATTCCGGATCGCCCCAGTCGAGAAAGCCGAGGCCACGGGCCAGCTCAAGGAGGGTGATGAGCCTCGTGCGGGTGAGCCCAATATCCGACAATTCCTTTTCCGCACGCCGCAATTCCCGGACACCGATCTCCGAATTACGTAGCGCCTTAAACGGTGTCCGCGCAGCGAACCGCAAAAGCTCCCGCATATGGAACAAGGTCAGGGACACTTCCGCCGCGGCTGCCGACGACAACTGCGCGCGGGCGGGGGAGACGGTACCGATAATGTCATCGGGCGTCTGCTTCATCGGAATGGGCGACGGTGGGAAATGAAAACCTTCCGGCGGACGGAGGGACGTCGGCACGAAATTGTCGTGCCGTCCTGCGAGGTAGTTATGGACGCGGAGGGGAAGCCGGACGTAGACGTCGGCCGGTGGTTGTGGTGCGGATGAGTCCGCGCCGCTTGGCGTGCGGCCTTTGCGTGCCGACGAGGGACGCCCGGTCGATTGAACGGTGTCGTACACCTCCAGCAAACCGAGTGAAATGAGGTGGGGGACGGGGGCAGACGGATCCGAGTTCTTCGCGGGGGAATGGACTCCTCGGCCTCCTGCGTCGTGGAGGCGCTGCAGCACACGACGTTCTTGGGGAGTCAC
>NZ_JAUMTY010000035.1:7702-22104 GCF_030530965.1 Corynebacterium sp.
GCCGACGACAGCATATCGAGGGCTTCCACAGTTTGCGTGACCGTGAACGGGCTGGTCAGCCGCGCAGCTAGTTGGCCACTACCGACGGGCATCGGGAAGAGATTCTCCAGGCGCTCGCGAAGAATCAGCGAGAGTTGATCGTCGCTAATCTGTGCGAGCCACTCAGACAAGCGATCGGGAACGGAACCGGGAGAAGACATAAACCCCCATTCTAACCGGGGGCAATCGTTCTTAGTAGGGTGACTAATACGTACTGATCTGAAAAGATGGAGCCATGGCGAAAGATAAAGAACAATATGTTGATCCAGGTTGGCCTCAGCATTTAGAGGAGGGCGAGCACCCCGTGACAGAGGTGGTCTCCCACGTGCCGGGCGCGACGAGCCCCTACGGTGAGGACACGAAGTTCCCTGTTGATTCCAGCGAGCTTAACTACGTTCACCCGTACACCCCTGTGAACAGGCCTTTTAAGCGTTAGTTGCTGCATAGCTGCGCACTCGAGAGTGCTCTAGTGTTACTCGAGCGTGCCTGAGCTGCGTGCTGGTTGCTTGCCAACGTGCCTTAGGTCCAGCGCGCCTAATGTCTGGCCCTTATAGGCCGCTACATAGAACGAACCCCTCGGGAGATCCCCACCATTGATGGTGTTTCCCGAGGGGTGCTCGTTATAAAGCGCGTCGCTTATGCAGCGCTGCGTGACGAGTGGAAGTTCTTTTCCACGGCGTCGTAAATCTTCGTAGCCTGGGCAGTGGCCTCAGCGTAACCGTTCACAGCTGCGCCAATGGCCTGGTTGTAGGCACCAACGAGCTCGTCGTGATGAGCGTGGTAGTAATCCGTGATCACGGCGGGCATCGGAATGCCGGCTTTGTTGAAGGCAGCCTGGATGGTGTCGAAAATCTGGTCCAAGCTAGCGATGCTCTGCGTTGCGGCCAGGTCCGTCACAGCCTTCTGCGGCGTCGGAGCCTCGTCGGCTGCCTCGGCAGAAGCCTGAGCTGCAGGTGCAGCGTTCTCGGCAGGTGCAGCCTCTTCGACAGGAGCGGCTGCGGGCTGAACGGCGGCCTGAGCACCGTTGGCGTAGGCGTTATCGCGCTGAGAAGGGGCACTGCTCAACCCGAGCTGCGCGGAGCAAGCCGGCCACGCGTTCCAGCCCTGCTCAGCGAGGACGCGCTCGCCGACCGTGATCTGCTGTTCACGGGTTGCCTGGTTAGCAGTAGCAGCGTATTCGGTTCCGCCGTATGCAGACCAGGTGGACGGTGCGAACTGCAGACCACCCTGGAAGCCGTTGCCAGTGTTGATGCCCCAGTTGCCACCAGACTCGCACTGAGCTAAACGATCCCAATCGGAATCTGGTGCTGCCGACGCTGACGGAGCGACAGCAATGCCGCTAGCTGTGATAGCCAAGCCTGACAGGGCAACCTTGGCGCCGGTAGAAATACGGTTGGTGTTCTTGGAGTGCTGTCCCATAAAGGGGTATAACCTCTCTGTGCGATAATCGGCGTCCTTGGCGGACCGCTTCTTGACGTACTGGACGGCCACGCTACATGAAGGTTACGAAAAGGTCACATTCCGGTAGCGACTTGGGGTCGGTCGCGAGCGAGTAACATGGGTAACAGTGCAGCGTAAAGCTATATTTTGAACGAATTATTGACGAAAAGTGCCGTTAAAATGTGATTAAGAACACTATTATTCGTGCGTGCGGCAGGTAGTACTGCGCGTTTATTGACGAGTAAAAACGTAAAACCTACCTATGAAACATCGGGATGGGCTAAAAGTTGTGGATCGTTTAGAATAAGGAGTTTCGCCCATCACGCTGGGATAGTCGCAAGCTCACCGCTTGATACATGGTTAACCCGACACAGGGTTACAGAGCCAGATGTAGACATACCCAGCTCATGAAATACAGAGAAAGGAAAACCCTCATGCCAATCGGAAGAGTCAAATGGTTTGATCCCGATAAGGGATTTGGGTTCGTCACCAACCCGGGCGATGACGACGTCTTCGTCGGCACCCAAGTATTGCCCGACGGTGTGGAAGAACTACACCAAGGGCAGAAAATAGAGTACGAGTTCGCTGCAGGCCGGAAAGGTCCGCAGGTGCTCAGGATTACGGATATTCAGGAGACCGGTCGGCCTCGGCGTCGCCCTTCCCATAAGTACAAGCCAGATCAGCTGCAAAGCATGATCCAGGACTTGATGACGCTCTTAGAAGGACATGTTCAGCCGAGCCTCCAAGCAGGCCGCTACCCAGGGCGGAAAGAAAGCCGTCAGGTGGCTGAGGTCCTTCGCGCTGTGGCCCGGGAACTTGATGCTTAATAAGCTCGATGCCCCGGGCGTAGCGCAGCCATAGCGCCGGTCGTGCACCGTGCTATTTCTCCAAGGGGCCACTTATCCAGGCGCTACTCCGGGGAAATAGCCCACACCATGGTGTAGGCATCCTCGTCATCAGACGAATCAGAACCGTGAGATTTATCGCCCAGGAGAACGGCGTGAACCTCAGCGACTTTCAGTCGGGAACCATCTTTACTTCCATCGATGGTGACCGACTTTTTGTCTTTCGCCTTATAAACGGACTCGTCATTCTTGGCATTGTCCTCATAGATCGTCAGCAACGACCATTGAGTATCGGACACCGTCGAGGGGACGTCGATAGTGGCCTTCCCATCCTTCGGCAGGGAAATCTTTGTCATTGACTTCTCCGTGCAGTCCGTCGATCCCAGTGCACAGGCCTGATAGGGATTCGCCGTGACGCTCTTCCCCTTGGAATCAGTAATCGACAACGTGACCGTGGTGGGGTCCACCGAGTTGCGTCGCTGTTCCCAATAGGTGAACGCAATTCCACCGACAATCGCGACGAGCACGATGACGGCCATCACAGATCCCACAATGATCATGGTGCGTCGTTCCCGACGTCGCTCTGCCTTTGTCTTTCGACGGCCGCGACGGCCGCGACGGGCTGGGGCCTGGGGTGATGGTTCTGAGCTGGAGGACGAACCCGGTTCGGTCATGGCGTCCACAATAGCGAGGCCCTAATGACGTCGTACATGCGGGACCTTGACAGCGAGGAAAAGAGTTCGTAGATAGCCGACGCCGATGATGATGGCTAGAGCGATGAACCCTGTACCGAGCTGCGGCGGGAGGATAATTCCCATCGTGCCGCCGAACACCCATGCGAGTTGCCCGAACGTTTCGCTGCGGCCGAATGCGCTGGATCGCGCTTCTTCGGGGAGGCCTTCCTGGATGGTTGCATCAAGGCTTACTTTGCACAGTGAACTAGATAGCGACAGTGCGAAGGTCGCGACTGCGGTCCAGATCAGCCCAGGCCAGATGGCTGCACAGATCACGCCCGCCCACGCGATACCTGCAATCGTGAGCACGGTCACTCGCGGGGCTCCGAGGGGGATCCGCGCTCCCAGCAAATTTCCCGAGAACGTGCCGACGCTTCCTGCGGCGCCCGCGACGGCCAGCATTGCCAGCTGTTCCCACGCGCTCAGACCGTGGGTCGATTTAGCTGCAAACGCGACGAAAATCGTGAGGAATCCGGTGCCCGACCGACTGGTCATGACGGACCACAAACACGTTTTGGCGTCGTGGGGGAAAGGAACGATATGAAGCTGTTGGGCTGCGCGAGTGACGCGCTGGCGGACGGCTCGTCGTCGCGGTGACGACTGTGACGGCGATTCCTGAGTTGGTGCAGTGTCGGTTGCGGTCACGTCGGCAGTGGTCGCGTCGGCCGTCGGATCGTCGTCAAGAGAAGAGTCCTCGGTGAGAGGTGATCCCGGGACGGACAGTGGGGACGTGGTGGCCCATTCGTTGGGAGACGATTCTGCTTTTCGCGGAATGAGAACGCACGAATACAACCCCATGAGGGCAATGACGATAATGACCCACAACGCTTCGCGAGGTGTGAACAGGAACGACACGCCAGCGGCGATGGCTCCGACGACACCCGAGCCTACGATGTGCCCCAAGATCGTGAGCCGCGCATTCGTGCGAACCAGATCGATATCAGGCGGCATGAGCCGTGGGGTAACTGACGACTTCAGCACACCGAACGACTTACTCATCACCATCATGCCCAGCGCGGCGGGGTAGAGGACCCACGAGTGGAAATTCGTGAGCAGCCACACTGTTAATACGATGCGCGCGGCGAATGTCAGCGACAACGCAAAACGACGTCCGGCGTACACGCGGTCTAACGCAGGACCAATCAGCGGCGCGATGACCGCGAAGGGGGCGATGGTCACAAGCAAGTACAGGGCGACGCCTTCGCGCGATTCACCCGTCGTTGCGGAGAAAAACAACGTGCCCGCCAGGGCCACCGCGAGAGCTGCGTCGACACCAGAGTTGCAGATCGTCGTGTAGGTCAGCGACGACAGTCCCGACGCTTTCGCACCGTCGGCCTCGATCCAGCTGCCTACCAGGCGGCCAGGGGCTGACAACACACGGCGAACACGAGACGGCCGTGGCGTCGTGTCATCGGCCGGTGGTTCGTGTAGCTCGCCAGTGGTGGGCGGCTCTCCGTGGTTGTTCACGAACCCATTCTTGCACCATCGCCGGGTGGGCATGCATTTCCGCTAGCCACCTAGTCAACCAGGCCACCTAGCCGCCCAGGCCGTCGACACGAACCCGATACATATGCGGCCACAACTTGCCAGTCAGATAGAGAACGGCAGGATCATCCGGATCGCTGGCCACGCCATTCAACACACTCTCGCCGGTAGCGTCCCGCGCCGGGGCCAATTCCGACGCGTCAATCACGCTGGTCACACGGCCGTTCGTGGGATCAATGACAAGGAGTTCATCGCTATGCCACACATTGGCCACGATTCGGTTGTGGGCGCAATCTAATTCATTGATATTGCCGACGGGCCGACCGTCCAATGTCACCGATAGCGAGGAGCGCTCCTCGAACGTGTTGGGGTCGCGCCGGGCGAGCTTGTTACTCCCATCGCTCATGAGGAGGGTATGGCCGTCGTAACAGAGCCCCCACCCTTCGCCCTCGTAGTGGGCCGAGCCTGTTTCCACCAACGATTCGCGGTCGCGTCGGATAGCGTGGCCCGATTTCCACGTTAACTGCCACACCGAGGTTGGCGTTGCCGCGATTCCTTCGCCGAAATACTTCCGGGGTAGGTGATGAACATGGGCGCGGTGGCCGTCGTCGTTAAGAAAATAAACCTCTGACCTACCGTAACGGCCAGTGCTGACCAGTGTTTGACCCTCTGGAAGGTGATCCAATCCTTCAGTAAACGCATCGTGGGGCCAGGGGAGAGTGTCAAGAACTGTGACCGACCGGGTCGGAACCGATCCACGATGGGCCAAAGAGGAAGTAGATGGGGCGCGCGAAGCCCCGTCGGTACGGGAGCGCTGTGACCACGACGCGACAATGATCAGTCCGCACACCGCAATAAGAACGATGCCCACGAGCACCGTGATGAGGGTTAATCTAAACCGTCTTGAACCCATTGCGCTCCACGGCGGACAGCCTCCCGCTGCCACATATAAACCCCGTAACCCAAAACACCCGTGACGGCGCCGATAATGCTGGTCCAGACCAACTGGTCAGTCCACCCGCGAGTGAGCCCAAAAAACACCGCACCCAGCACCCATACGATGATTCCCACGATGAGAGCGGGCCGCGGATCTTCGAGCGCACGAGGCAGCCGGGGAAGGGTGACGTCCTGCAGCGGTTTGGAGTGGAATTGGAATTTAGGGCTCACACGTGCCAACTTACCCTTGTGGGGTTTTCCTCCCCACCCGTCCCAAATCTCACCCGTACCAAGCCCTCCTCGGTGCGGCTTCACACATGTGCAGGAGTTCCGATGTCCAACAATGCTTCCTCCACGGACACGGCGACGGCACCGTCGTCAAAGAAGAAAAGACGATCCGCGCTGGACAACTATTTCCACATTTCTGACCGAGGATCCACCCTGAGCACGGAAGTTCGTGCCGGCGTTGTGACCTTTTTCGCGATGGCCTACATCGTGCTTCTGAATCCACTCATCCTGGGGAGCGTCCCCGATCACACCGGGACCGAGCTGGGCATTCCGCGAGTTGCGGCTGTTACGGCCCTCGCCGCCGGTGTGATGACCATCGTTTTCGGCCTGATCGCCCGGTATCCCTTCGGCATCGCGACGGGCCTCGGCATTAACACGCTGGTGGCGGTCACCCTGGTGTCGTCCGAAGGGCTCACATGGCCACAAGCAATGGGGCTCATTGTTATCGACGGCATCATCATCGTGATACTGGCCGTCACTGGGTTCCGTGTCGCGGTTTTCAACGCTATCCCCGCACCGATGAAGACAGCAATGACTGTCGGCATCGGTCTTTTTATTGCCATCATCGGTTTTGTCGACGGTGGTTTCGTCCGCCGCATTCCCGATTCCGCCCACACCACCGTTCCTGTTGAACTCGGCATCGGCGGGTCCATTGCTTCATGGCCGACGGCCGTTTTCCTGGTGGGGCTGTTGATTTGTGGTGTGCTCGTGGCCCGCAATGTCCGTGGCGGACTGTTCATCGGCATCGTGGCGAACACGATTATCGCGATGATCGTTGAGGCTCTCACTCACTCCGGGGCGTCGGTGAAGAATGGCCAGCCCAACCCGAAGGGCTGGAACTTGGCGGTCCCCGGTATTCCCGATTCCTGGGCGGGTGCTCCGGACCTGTCCTTGGTGGGCAAGGTGGACCTCGTCGGTGCGTTTACCGAGGTGGGAGTACTGACGGCCACGCTGTTGGTGTTCACCCTTGTGCTGGCCAACTTCTTCGACGCCATGGGGACGATGACTGGCTTAGGTAAGCAAGCCGGTTTGGTTGATGAGACCGGCGTGTTGCCGGACATGAAGCAGGCGCTGGTTGTGGAGGGCACCGGCGCGATTGTCGGCGGTGCGGTGTCTTCGTCGTCGAACACGGTATTCGTGGATTCTGCTGCGGGTATTGCCGACGGTGCCCGCACAGGCATGGCAAATGTCGTGACTGGTGTTTTATTCCTCGTTGCCATGTTCCTGACCCCGCTGTACGAGGTTGTTCCCACAGAGGCGGCTGCTCCGGTGCTCGTTATCGTGGGTGCCTTGATGGTGGGGCAAATTCGCGAGATTGATTTTTCACAATTCACGACGGCTCTGCCGGCGTTTTTAACGATCGTGGTCATGCCCTTTACGTATTCCATTGCTAACGGTATTGGGATAGGTTTCATTACTTATGCCGTGATGGAAACTGCGGCCGGACGGGCAAAGAAAGTTCACCCATTGATGTGGATTGTGGCGATCTTGTTCGTCGTGTACTTCGGCATCGACCCCATCCGGGACGCCGTGAGTTAGATGAGGGATGCGGTACATGAGTGGCTGCGACTCAGCGGAGGTGGCAATGAACGAGTGTGATGTCGTCTATATCGACGACCCGTCGGATCCGAGGCTCGACGATTTCCGGAACCTCAACCACTCAGATAAGCGCCCCGATATGCCTGGTGGGAAGGGTTTAGTGATCGCGGAGGGCCTACTGGTCGTTCCACGGCTGATCCGCTCGCGTTTCCCTGTGCGAGCCATTATGGGGACCGAAGCTAAGCTTCATTCACTTCTTGCCGACGCTAACCTCGCGGAGACCATCGCGAAGGCTAATATCCCCGTGTGGTGTGTATCCCGCGAGGTTATGGCCGAGGTTGTGGGCTTTGATATGCACCGCGGTTTGTTGGCTTCAGCGAACCGCGTGGAGGTGCCGTCGATCAGCGATGTTCTTGACGAACTGGATGCTCGACGGGACCGCGCGGACCAGCCTCCCGTGAGCGGGACGATCGCCGTGCTGGAGGGCGTGGGCGACCATGAGAATATCGGCGCCCTGTTCCGCAACGCTGCGGGGCTGGGTGTGGATGCCGTGTTCTTTGGGGCTGGCTGCGCGGATCCGCTCTATCGGCGTGTTGTACGCGTGTCGATGGGCCATGTGCTGCGTGTCCCGTTCGCGTATTTCGAGGGCAACCGCTCGACGTGGCAGCGTGGATTGTCGGAATTGCAGCAGCGCGGGTATCGATGTGTGGCGTTGACGCCGTCTGACGATGCGGTCATGTTGCCTGAGGCCCTGGATGGTGCTCAGCGGGCTGCGTTAATGGTGGGGGCCGAAGGGCCGGGGCTAACCGAACATGCGATGCGGGCGAGCGATGTGAGAGCCCGCATCCCGATGGCCCCGGGGACGGACTCGTTGAATGTGGCGACGGCAGCAGCGATGGGGTTTTATGAGCGCGCTCGGACATCGATAGTGGGGCGGTAAGAGCCCCAGCGACGACTGGCTTAGTCGCGCGGTTCGCGACGCCCGGTCTTCCGCGCACGTGCCCGAACGCGATCACCCACAGCGTGAGGAAGTGACGCCAGCGCTCGTCCTCCCCGGAGGGCCGCGCGGCCCGCACGAGCAGCACCGCGTTTCATAAACGCGGAGACATCAGAGCGGTCAATGTCGGCCCACTCACGTACAGAAAATGGCGGGACGTGGGCGTAGTCGTCGTAATCAGAATCGTGATCGGCCGTGAGGTCGTCGTCAATCCATTCCTCGTCATCCGCCGATCGCGCGTGCGGGTTATCAGACGAAGCTGTGCCGTCGGCAGCGTTAGTGTGTCGTCGGAAAGCAGAGCGACCCCGTCGGGACGAAGAACTCGAAGCATGGTCCAGAGGCAGGCGGGACGCGGGGCGACCATCAATGGCAAAAGCTGCAACAGGAACGTCCATGGAGGTTGACGTCAGGGACAGGCCCAGCCAGGAGTGGAGCGCCTCCATGGCCAACTCTGCGGGGAGGAAGGGCAGCTCGATTCCGCGGTGAGCGCCATGCGACCGTTCCCCGGCCCAAAACGGTGTTTCGAAAGGCTCCGGCAGCCCCGTGTCCTCGAAAATCGAGACCCGATTAGAACAGAACGACCGCTCGAGTTTGCCCTCGTGCCAATGCGCGAACCCACCCAGCTGACTGTGGTCGTCGGCTGCGAAAGCATAAATATCGGAGGCCGGGATCGACTCAATCAATTTCATGGGCAACGCGGACAAGTGCGACACATCAAACTCGTAACCAGGGAACGATGCCGGCACATATTGAATAATGGCCACACCGTCGAACCCACCGATATAAATTTCACCATGACCGGCCGACGTGGACCGGTTAAGCGGGAAGTCTCCCATGTGCGTGACGGGCCATTGCGGGTTCAGCTGGGCAAGCAATTTTCGCCCAAAACCGCGATCGGGGGCGGGGTCATTGGCGAAGACATCCTTGGGGTGAGCAGTGCTAACGCACCAAATGGTGACCGTGGCCGAGGGGAACGGGTATTTCACGATAGGCACGGACCCGTGGGGAGTGAAGCCGTCACTGGAACGTGATCCAGATGAATCCGACGCGTGAGCCATGTCGTCCCTCCGTTACTCACAGTTTGCCGTCTCACACAGGCGCGCGGGGAGTTTCTATGTGGACAGTGTCCAGCTTAGTCGTGGTCTCGGGTGTGGTTGCCCCGGTTGCGCGGCGGATCCGACCGGTTCGTTCGCACTCCCAACAAGACATCCTCCCAGTGGGGAGTCACCGCTTTCCGACGACGACGAGGCCGGGGTTCAGTGTCCGGGTGTTGTAAGAATGCGTCTTCATTCTCGGACGATCCACCGTGGCCATCTGATGCCCGATCGTGGCCCGAGCCGTTGTGGTCATCGTTTCTGCTGGTTGGCCCGCCATCGTGGGGATCATTGCCGGCCGACGATCCTGTGTCTGAGGATTTCTTCGCCCGCCGTGATCGGTGGTCATCGAGCCCGACAATTTCCATGCGGCCGGTCCGACGACGTTGTGTCCGTCGACCGCGTCCCCCACCTGCTCGAGAGGGGTGGGAGTGGGGCTGCACGTCGGTGTCCGCGCCGGGCTGCTGTCCCTCGCCCCGGGGTGCATCATCCTCGGGCGCCGACGGGGCAGCGGAGGTAGCGTCGTCGAAGTCCTCTGCGGTTTCGTCGTAATCGAAGTCGGGGTCGCCGTCGGTGTGCAGCCCGTGGATCTGCCCTGATTCCTGGCTGCCATCGTCGGAATTCATTGCCGACGAGAAACGCGCGGATCCTCCCTGGCCCCTGGTGCGAGACCGGGAGCGGCCGGGGGAGGGGCGGCCAAAGTCGGGGTCGACAAGTTCCGTGGCGGCTTCATTGCGTGCCACGGTCGTGGCGGAGAGCCCGTCGGAGTGGTAGCTCCATTCCGCGGTGACGTCGGACATGCCAGATGTCCAGGTCAGGGTGATGATCCACAGTCGGGCGTCGTTGCGGTAGGCGTCCCATGTGGCTTCCGAGAGGTCCATCCCGCGCGCTGTGAATGCCGTGGCGAGGACGTCGTCGAGAGTCAGTGTGGACGGGCCGTCTTGGCGAACGGGGTGCGATTGGCGGGCCACGGTGGTCATGCGCTCACGCTCGGCGAGGATGGGGTGCGCGAAGGGCTCGATTTTGCCTTGCGACATCCCGGAGGCGCGGGCGAGGTCTTCGATGGATTCGCCGCCGCGGATGCGCGCCTGGATTTCTCGCGGGGTAAGGACGACGGTCGGTGTCGACGGAGCCGTCAGTGATTCGCTGTGTTCTGTTGTGGCGGTGTCAGATCCTGCGCTGGAACCCTCGTCATCGGAGTCTTCGTCCTTATCGACGACGGAACCGTTGTCCGTGTGTGATGAATCGGAGTCGTCGGACTGAGGTGCCGCTTCTGCCGGGGTATCGGTGCTGGTGGAATCGATCGAGCCGTTGATGCTGGCAACGTCGGCAGCATCACTCAGCAACCGGTGGAGGGCAGATCTCGTGTCCTCAGTCAGCGGCAGCCTGAAGTGTGCCGGTGCGGTGTGGTCCTCCTGGGAGGAATCCGTCGAGGAAACCTCAGCTGAATCCCCCGCGGCGGACGCGTCGGGACCGTGCGGCTCCGAGGCAGCAAAAACCAGGTAGTCGTCGGTGCATTCCTCGGGGACGAGGGAAATTGTCTGCATTACTACCTCCTGGTCACATAAGCCGGGGTGGAACTCCCGTTCCTTATGCCAGCGTTCACCGCCGTCCGCTGCCTTTTATTCTCATTCACCGTTTTACGCTTATGCGAAGGCTTCAGAGAACGATTGGCAATGAATGGCCGTGAATGGCAAGCCATACATATCCCGACTTTTTCTCAGATACCCCTTTACCTTAGCTGGATTAAGCAAATAGCGGTGATATACGCGCTGGATAGTGCGCGATATCTGGTCCGCTACGCCCCGGAGTAACTGCTACTACGCGCTCTTGTTGGCTAGTTCATTGTCCAGAATGTAATCAATGGCAGATACTAATTTCTCTACATCCGCGGTATCGATAGCCGGGAATGTGCCAATACGCAGCTGGTTTCGTCCAAGCTTGCGGTAAGGCTCAGTATCCAGCACACCATTAGCACGCAAAATCGCCGCAATTCGTGCCGCGTCAATGGCGTCGTCGAAATCAACCGTCGTGACGACGAGGGACCGCCCCTGCGGATCGGCGACGAATGGTTGCGTCTCGGTGCGCTTTTCAGCCCAGTCATAAATCACGCGTGACGACGCAGACGTCCGCTGGACCATTCCGTCGAGCCCGCCGTTGTTATTCATCCACTGCACTTGCTGATCCATCATGAGCAGCGTCGCGACTGCTGGCGTGTTATACGTTTGGTTCTTCCGCGAATTATTCACAGCAGTCTGCAAATCGAGGAACGCAGGAATAAACCGGTCAGATTTCGAAATCCGCTCAATCCTTTCCAGCGCGGCCGGGCTCATCGCGGCGAACCACAGGCCGCCATCGGAGGCGAAGCATTTCTGCGGCGAAAAGTAGTAAGCATCCGCATTCCGAATATCGACGGGTAAGCCACCGGCGCCCGAGGTCGCGTCGATAAGGACGAGCGCGTCACCAGACGGCCGCTCCACGGGAACCATCGCCCCCGTCGACGTCTCATTGTGCGCCCACGCAACAACATCCGCGTCGACATTGTTAAGTTCCGACGGGGAAGGGGCGGTGCCTGGATCGCTTTCGAGGACGATCGGAGTGTCCAACCACGGGGCTCGCTCGGAGGCGGCCGCGAACTTGCCGGAAAACTCCCCGTACTTCAGATGAGCGGAACGGCGTTCAATCAGGCCGAAGGTCGCCGCGTCCCAAAACGCAGTGGCCCCGCCCAGTGAAGCGACGATTTCGTACCCGTCGGGAAGCTGAAAGAGTGACGTCAGGCCTTCCTGAATAGAGGCGACGATATTTTTGACCCCGGGCTTGCGGTGCGAGGTTCCCATCACGGTCGTCGCGCCCTGGTCAATGGCCTTTATTTGCTCCGGGCGAATTTTGGAGGGGCCACAACCAAAGCGGCCATCGTGGGGGAGAAGTTCCTCAGGGAGTTGAGGTGCGTCGGAAGGGGTTGATGATGTGGTGGGTGTCATGGAGGGCTCGTATATCTCTAGAGACTGTGCGTTGGTGGGGATCATAGTGACGCGGCCGTGAATAAGCGAATAAAAACCACAAAACTGTTTAAAATGCGTACATTGGCCTCAGTTCAGCCGGTGAGTAACCCTGAAAGAGGGTGGAATTCTGGCCATTGATTGGTAACTGTCGTCCACGTCACAACTTTTGTTAAACTGTGCGGCATACCATTACTCGGGTATGTCTGCTGTCGCCCCCACGTGAGTGAGGTTCTACACTAGATCGTGAAGAGGGCAGGTCTTCAGTATTTGTCTTGTCGTCCACATGATGGATGCCGTGAATCGGTGAACATCGACCAACAAAGAGAAGGCCGCCCTCGAAAGTGTATGAGTGCAGGGAAAACTTAAGCGAGCATCAGCTCCATACGGCATAACCACTGCTTTCGGAGAAAGGGAAAACATGGCTGACAACAATGCTGCAGAGGCCAAGGACAAGGCTGTACTTACCTACCCGGGAGGCAGCTATGAAATGCCGATCGTTAAAGCAACCGATGGGAACGACGGCATTGCCCTAGGAAAGCTGCTCCAGGAAACTGGCTACGTTACCCTCGATCCGGGGTATGTAAATACAGGTTCCACGCTGTCCAATATCACCTATATTGATGGTGCAAATGGGATTCTTCGCTACCGCGGATACCCCATCGAAGAATTGGCTGAAAAAGCAACCTTCAATGAAGTTTCTTACCTACTGATTAACGGTGAGCTTCCTAACCAAGAACAGCTCGACGAATTTAACCGCAATATTCGCCGGCATACCTTGGTTGATGAAGATTTCAAGGATCACTTCTCCATTTTCCCGCGGTCATCACACCCCATGGCCGTTATCGCTTCTGCGTTGAACGTGTTGTCCACCTACTACCAGGATTCGCTCGACCCGCTCGACCCGAATATGCAGAAACTCAACACCTATCGCCTGATGGCGAAGGTTCCGGTGCTGGCTGCCTACTCCCACCGCGCACGTCGTGGTCAGCCGTTCATGTACCCGGATAACGGCCTGAACGCTCGCCAGAACTTCATGCGCATGATGTTCGGCTACCCGACGGAGGACTACGAAGTTGACCCCGTCCTGACGAAGGCTCTGGATCAACTCCTTATTCTCCACGCGGACCACGAGCAGAACTGCTCCACGTCGACGGTTCGCATGGTGTCCTCCGCGCAGGCTAACATGTTCGTGTCCATCGCCGCCGGCTTCAATGCCCTGTCCGGCCCGCTTCACGGTGGCGCTAACCAGGCAGTTCTGGAAATGCTCCAGGAAATCAAGGACAACGGTGGCGACGCAACCGAGTTCATGAACAAGGTGAAGAACAAGGAAGACGGCGTGAAGCTGATGGGCTTCGGCCACCGCGTCTACAAGAGCTACGATCCGCGCGCTGCAATTGTGAAGAAGACCGCAGACCGCGTGCTCAACCACCTTGGCGTCAATGACGATCTCCTCGAAATTGCCGTGAACCTGGAAGAAATCGCGCTCAAGGACGACTACTTCATCGACCGCAAGCTGTACCCGAATGTCGACTTCTACACTGGCCTCATTTACCGTGCCATGGGCTTCCCGACCAACTTCTTCACCGTTCTGTTCGGCATGGGCCGCCTGCCGGGTTGGATTGCTCAGCACCTCGAGCTCGTGAACGACAAGTCGTCGCGGATCAACCGCCCGCGTCAGGTGTACACGGGATACGATGAGCGCCACGTCATCCCGCGTAAAGAACGCTAAATAAAGAGCGCTACACGTGATGCTCCGGTGCCACTAGGCACCCCGCCATGAGCCAAGTTCGTCATTACCAGCTACTCTGGTGAGCCGAGCTTGGCTCATTGCTTCGTCAGTTCCCCTATACCAGCGAGTCTGTAACAAAAGGAGAAAATCTCATGAGTAAGCCAACTATCGAGGTCCAATCGGGGCCAGCCCCGCAGGATCTCCTCATTGAAGACATCACGGTAGGGGACGGCCCTGAAGCACAAGCGGGATCCAACGTTGAGGTCCATTACGT